>CABQCM010000111.1 GCA_902462665.1 uncultured Oscillospiraceae bacterium
ATTTTGAATACAGTGTAGTCTGCCGATGCTATTGTTTTTTTGATCCGTTGCAATTACGTCAAAGCAATCAAAAAAATAATGGTCTTCATACGTTGCCCGGCGGATACGATTGACCCATTCTGGAGAAGCGCATCCCCATTGCGCCATGGCAATTTTTTCGGCCAGTTCATGGGTCAGGTATTGGCTGATTGTGATTTTTATAAGATTCTTTGGAGCACAAAGCTCTTTTTCGTATATCTCCAATCCGTTTTCGGGTGAAAGTTCCTGTGTCCCATAAAATCCCATTGCAGTCCAAAAAGGTTTTCCTGTCACTGGATCTGCGGTCAAATATAATTGGTGGGTTCCATGCGATGCAAACAGGTATTCCAAATGGGCCAGCATCGCCTTGCCGTAACCTTTTCTCCGGAATTCAGGTTTTACGTAAAATTCCATGATGTAACCGTATCCCGGCTTGACATATCCTTTGTGTTCCGAATGGTCCACTTTCCCGTAGAGAAACCCGACGAGAGAGTCGCCGTCGTAGCATAATTCAAGGTGGCGATCGTTTTCCCCCTGCATGTCCAGCATTTCTTGGGTGATTTTTTGAATAAACTCCGATGACGTTTGCCGGTTTTGATGGAGGTCCAGTTCTTTGTTGTAGGGAATCATCAGGCTCAAAAGCAGAGGAAAAGCCCCCTCGTTGTTCTTGTCTAACGGTACAAATTTCAGTTGTTTCATTGTATTACCTCTTTTCTGATATGTTTCAATAGAAAAAACGCCGCTGATAAAATCAGCGGCGGCATTTCCATCCATATCATTCAAGGTAACTTAATGGGCGGACAAAACGGCTTTTGATTTTATCAGTAGATTGGTTGTCATTTTGCCCACCTCACTTTCTCTAACTTATACCAGCATAATATCATAAGCAATTGTTTTTTGTCAACGAAATTCTATTTTAAAAGTGATTTTTATCGGCGGGCACAAATTCACGAAAATGGCTGGGCACCGTTTGACATGTTCCTTGGTTCCTGTTGGCAAAAAAGCCGTTTTCTCATAGATGCTTTATAAGCTTTTTGGGCGAGTTGATAAAATTTTCGATGCCTCTTGAATCCGTTTGTATCCTGTGGTATAGTGTTATCCATACGAATACAATCGTACGTGGGTGGTGGACGCTTTGGAGAGAGAACGACTTTTTCTGGTCAGTGCGTCGGCGCTGCCATCGGTGTATCAAAAGGTAGTGGAGGCCAAGCGGCTGCTTTCCTCTGGCGCTGCCAATTCCGTGGCCGATGCCGTGCGTATGGTGGGTATTTCGCGTAGCGCATTTTATAAGTATAAGGACTGCGTTTTTGCTTACGATGCCGCAACGCAGGGAAAAATGATTACCATTCAAAGCACGTTAGACGATCGGCCGGGCGTGCTCAGTTCTCTACTTGCCTATTTGAGCGATTCGGGCGTCAATATCCTGACCATCAATCAAAGCATCCCGGTGGGCGGCACAGCGTTGGTATCGGTTTCGGCCAGCATGGGCGGCGCGAGCTGTTCGCCCGACCGTTTGTTGGAGGGGCTACGCGCGCTCGAGGGCGTTCGTTCCATCGGTAGCATTTCGGAAAATTAAGATTAAGATAAGAGAGGTAGTCGCTATGGTTTCGATTGCAGTCATGGGCCACGGTGTGGTAGGCTCGGGCGTGGTGGAGGTTCTGCACAAGAACCAAGCCGGCATCGATCAGCGGGCCGGGGAGGAGATTCGGCTCAAATACGTGCTGGATCTGCTGGATTTTCCCGGCTTGAGCTATTCGGATAAATTTATCAAGGATTTTACCGTGATTGAGAATGACCCCGAAATTTCGGTGGTCGTTGAGGTTATGGGAGGAATCAATCCGGCGTATGATTTTGTCAAGCGCTGTCTGCTTGCGGGCAAAAGCGTGGTTACTTCCAACAAGGAACTGGTAGCCGCCAAGGGCGCGGAATTGCTGGCCATCGCACGGGAGCGCAACGTCAACTTTCTGTTTGAGGCAAGCGTGGGAGGAGGAATCCCCATTATTCGCCCCATTTCCCAGTGCCTGGCGGCCAATGAGATTATGGAAATCCTCGGCATTCTCAACGGCACGACCAATTTCATTCTCACCAAAATGTTTAAGGAGGGAATGAGTTTTGAGGAATCGCTTTCTTTGGCGCAGGAGCTTGGGTATGCCGAGCGCAATCCCGACGCCGACGTGGGCGGGCACGATACCTGCCGTAAGATTTGTATTCTAGCCTCGCTCGCATTTGGAAAGCATGTGTATCCCGAGCAGGTTTCCACCGAGGGAATTACCGGCGTGACGGCGCTCGATGTGGCGTATGCCGCATCCCATGGCTATGCGATCAAGCTCATCGGTCAGGTCAAAAAGCTGGAGGACGGCCGCGTACAATGTCTGGTCGCCCCCATGCTGGTACCGAGCGACAGCCAGCTTTCCTCGGTAGATGATGTGTTCAACGCTATCGTTGTGCGGGGCGACGCGACGGGCGACGTCATGTTTTATGGCAAAGGCGCCGGGAAGCTCCCCACCGCCAGCGCCGTGGTGGCCGACGTCATTGATTGCGTCAAGCATCGCGCAGCCAGAAAATATCTTTATTGGGGCGACGGCAGCCCCGATTATGTGGCCGATGTGGACAGTAATTGTACGGCGCTGTATGTGCGTGTCAAGGCGGCCGATCCCGCACTGGCTCTCCAAAAGGTATCGGAGATGTTTGGCTCGGTGAATACGTTGGAATGTGATAATGCGCCCGCGCACGAGTTGGCGTTCGTGCTGCCTGCGGGCAGAGAACAGGAGCTGCGCGGCAAGCTGCAATCGCTTGGCGCGTATCTGGAGCCGGTCCAGACCATGCGCGTTTGCGAATAGGGGTTTATATTTGATTTGCTTACAGCGATAATACACAGCCTTTAGGCAAAGGGAAGCTTGGGCTGTGTTTAGGAGGAAAAGGCATGTTAATTGTACAGAAATTCGGCGGCAGCTCGGTGGCCAACGCGGATAAGGTGCGCAACGTTGCGCGCATTATTTCCGACGCCCACCGTGCGGGCCATTCGGTTGTCGCAGTGGTCTCGGCTCAGGGGGACACGACGGACGATCTGATCGAAAAGGCGCAGGAGATCAATCCCAAAGCCTCCAAACGGGAGATGGATATGCTACTCAGCGCCGGGGAACAAATGTCGGCTTCCCTGCTCGCCATGGCCATTGAAGCCATGGGCTTTCCGGTGGTTTCGCTGCTGGGATGGCAGATGGGGATGAAAACCAATTCTACCTACGGTAATGCCCACATTAAGAGCATTGACAGCGAGCGCATGCGCTCGGAGCTCGACCGTGGTAACATTGTCATCGTAGCCGGCTTCCAGGGTATTAACAAATACGACGATATCACGACGCTGGGACGGGGCGGATCGGACACCACGGCGGTGGCCATTGCGGCGGTGCTGCATGCCGACCGTTGCCAGATTTATACCGATGTGGACGGAGTCTATACCACCGACCCGCGTATCGTGAAGGACGCGCTCAAGCTCGGGGAAATCACTTACGATGAGATGCTGGAGCTTGCGAGCATGGGGGCGCAGGTACTGTGCAACCGTTCGGTGGAAATGGCGAAGAAATACAATGTGGAATTGGAAGTATTATCCAGCCTGGAAGCCCTTCCGGGTACGATTGTCAAGGAGGTTGTCACCATGGAAAAAATGCTGGTCAGAGGGGTTGCCCGCGACAACGATATTGCCCGGATCTCGCTGGTGGGAGTACACGATACGCCGGGGATTGCCTACCGTGTGTTCTCCAAACTCGCCGCCCGCAAAATCAATGTGGATATCATTCTGCAATCGGTGGGGCGCGACGGTACCAAGGACATTACCTTTACCGTGCCGCGCACCCAAAGCGACGATGCGGTGGAGGCTCTCAAGGAAAGCGCCGAGTCGTTGGGAGCAAGCGAGGTTTTGTGCGATACCAACGTCAGCAAGGTCTCCATCGTCGGCGCAGGAATGGAATCCCATCCTGGCGTGGCTGCGACCATGTTTGAAGCGTTGAGCGCCGCCAACATCAATATTCAGATGATCAGCACAAGCGAAATTAAAATTTCAGTACTGATTAACCGCGAGGATTCGGAAAAGGCAGTGCAGGCAGTTCACCGCGCATTTTTTGACCGGTAAGCAGCCAAGCTGTTAAAATAAAAATGGAAACGAGGGGTGGAAAATCCACTCCTCGTTGTTTGTAGGGAGGAAAAAGAGATGCATCGCAATTGGGGGATTATCGGCGCAGGCGTTATCGCCCGGGAAATGGCGCAGGCTCTGAGCACTGCGCACGGAGAAATCTATGCCATTGCCGGACGTACCCGCGCCAACGCCGAGCGTCTGGCAGCACAATATCCGATTGAGCGGGTATACAGCTCGGTAAAAGAGCTTCTCGCCGACCCGGCGGTGGACGTTGTTTATGTCGCCACGCCGCACAACCTACATTACGATATCATGCGCCAGGCCTTGCTCGCAGGCAAGCATGTGCTGTGCGAAAAGGCAATTACGGTCAATGCCGCCCAACTGGACGAGATTCGCTCCCTCGCCAGGGAGCGCGACCTGGTGGTGGAAGAGGCCATGACCCTGTACCATATGCCGTTGTATCGTGAACTGCAGGAAAGGGTGAAGCAGGGTGCCATTGGCCGGATCAATATGATTCAGGTCAATTTTGGAAGCTGTAAACAATATGACGTGAATAACCGCTTTTTCAGCCCGGCGCTGGCTGGGGGCGCTTTGCTCGACATCGGTGTATACGCCTTGTCGTTTGCGCGGTATTTTTTGGATGAGCTTCCTGATCGCATTGTCACTACCGCCCGCTTGTTTGAGACAGGCGTGGACGAGCAGTCAGGGATCGTGATGACCAATCCGCAAGGGCAAATGGCAGTCGTTTCTTTGTCCATGCGCGCCAAACAGCCAAAACGGGGCGTTGTTTCGGGCGAGCGTGGATTCATTGAGGTCAACGATTATCCGCGGGCCGACTGTGCACAAATTCATCTGCTGACGGAAAAAGAGCCGCAATGCCTATGCGTTGGGGAGACTGCCCGGGCGCTGGAATACGAGGTAATGGATATGGAACGCCGCCTGGACGGGGAAACGCCGGGATTTGAGCCATTTACCGATGATGTCATGGAGTTGATGACCCGCATTCGGCAGCAATGGGGGATGCGGTATCCTTTTGAAACGTTCTCGAACTAAAGATGGCGGAACGAAGTTTTTGCAAATATATTTCATGCTGTAATACAAGGTAATAGAGTGTGATCATATGGTCTACGCTTTTCCTTAAGAGTCAACAGGTGTTTTCCTTTGCATAAATACTGAAAGCGGAAGAATATCCGATATTGATTGACGATATAATTGTTTTGTGGTATAATAACCGCAAAAGCGGTTATTATCGTTTTATTTCAGCACGGGCCTACGGCCATGTGCGCATTATACCACTCACACTACGTGTTCATGGTATAATGTCCACAGAGCGGACATTATACTTTGATTTTGATCACCCACCTACGGTGATGGCGTATTA
>CABQCM010000112.1 GCA_902462665.1 uncultured Oscillospiraceae bacterium
AGTAAGCGTCGAGAATCTCGGCTGCGTCGGTCGCCGTCCTGCCCTCGGGCAGAGAAAGCGGGAAATCGCTATTATAAAAGTAGTCGAAATAGTCCAAAAGCTCGTCCCACTTAGCGATGTCCTTACGGGGCTTCTTCCCTCCGCGGTCGATGGAAAGCATGGCCTTGGCGTAGGCCGGGTCGCCCTCCAGACGCTCGGATAAAGCGGGGGAAAACTCGGCCGCCCAGGCACGGGCAAGCTCGAACACCTGCTCGGCGCTCATGCGGGAGATGACATTTTTGCTTACATCAGTAAACTTAACCAGATCAAACAGCGCGCCCGAGGGGGACATTTTTTTAAAGGAGAAAGCAAAGTCCTCGCAGGGAGCGTCGGGATTGGCCCTGCGCCAATCCTCAAAATTGGAATTCATTAAAGTGAGCAGGTATTCCTTGACCGACGCGGCGGGATAGCCCTGATGGATAAAATATAACACCGCAAATTCCGGATCCTTGCGTTTGGAGAATTTACGTTTCCCCCCGTTTTCCTCCTTCATCAAGGGAGCAATGTGGGCGTATTTGGGCGGTTTAAAGCCAAGCAGCCGGAAAAGCTGCAAATGAATCGGGGTGGAAGCAATCCACTCGTCCCCCCGCACAACCAGATTGGTGCGCATCAAATGGTCGTCCACCGCGTGGGCGAAGTGATAGGTAGGAATGCCGTCAGCCTTCAGCAGCACGATATCCTGCATGTTTTCGGGCATTTCAATTTTGCCTTTAATCAAATCGTTAAAAATGACCTTGCCGTCTTCCTTGCCCGGCGAGCGCAACCGCACGACATAAGGCTGCCCAGCTTCGATGCGCTCTTTTGCTTCCTCAAACGAGATATCGCGGTGAACCGCCCACTCGCCCCAGTAACCGGGGGTAAGCTTTTGCGCCTCCTGCCGTTGGCGGATGGCATCCAACTCCTCCGCCGTGCAGAAGCAGGGATAGGCCAGCCCCTGTTCCACCAGCCGCTTGACATAGACATGGTAAATTTCCCGCCGGCAGCTTTGCTGATAGGGGCCGTACGCGCCCTTTTCCTCCTGCTGGCCAATCATTCCCTCGTCGGGCGAAAGCCCGAAACGGGAGAGATCGTCGAGAATTTGATGGATTCCGTCCTCCACCTCGCGTTTGTGGTCGGTGTCTTCGATGCGGATATAAAAGACCCCGCCCGAGGTGTGGGCGGCGCGCTCGCTGACAAAGGAGGAAAAAAGATTCCCCAAATGCATGTGCCCGGTCGGGCTGGGGGCGAAGCGACAGATTTTGGCCGCCTCGTTGCATTCCCGGTTTGGATAGCGAGCCTCCAGCTCGTCCGGCGTGACGCTACAATCGGGAAAAAGCAGCGCGGCCATGGCTTTGGTATCGTTCATGGTTTTTCAACCCTCTCTGTGGAGCCGGTGCGATGCAACACGCTCATAAAATATATTCTTTAACATTATCGCAGAAACCATGCGGAATATCAACCATATTTTACATTTGCGGGTTAAATTTCTTTGATTCTTGAAAAAACCGGATGCAGAAAAACTGCATCCGGGATAAATTGTATGGCAACTGTTTTTTGGGGCGCTTTAGAACCACCGCGTAGGCGGAGTATCCTCACCGCTCTGCTGGGGAACGATCTCGGTAACGCCTTCCACATCGGATTGTTTCACTTCCAGCAGGGTTTGACGTCCACCGCCGGCGGTCAGCACGCAGTAAACTTTATTCGGATCAGGGTCGTCTGAGAGGGCTGTCGTATACTCGATGGTCAATTGATTACCCGAACGAACTAAGGAATGAATATAATCGTTGAGCGAGGCGCTCCGAGCATGATATGTGGACATATAGATCAGGGCGTTTTCCTCAAAAAACGTTTCGTTGTATTTGGAGAGATAATTGCTGAAATCCAAAGGATAGGTAGAATCCGTATCCGAATCACTGGAAATCGAAGCAGTGTCCGGGGCAAATCGCTCCCGGTACTCAGCGGCGCTGCGTATCACGATGGCGCCGAATGCGTTTTTGGGAACTAGCTTGGCGAGGGAGGTGTTCGCAGAATAGAAGGGAATTTTTGCCACCCTGTCATCTACCGCCCCTACCGTAAAAGGAATAGAGGGAGGGGATACCTGCGAAGAAGCTTCACCAGCCGAGGAAGACGCGGCCTGGGAGGCGGGCGGTTCGGGTATAGGCTGGGAGGAAGCCGGCTCTTCTTTGCTCGATACCGGCGTTTCTTCCGACGAGGGGATTTCACTGGATATCACGGGAATTTCGGACTCTGGCAGAGTGTCCTGAGACAGTACCGTATCGTTGATTTCGGTGAATTCGCTGGACTCGCCTGTAACAGCGGCGGTGCGTTGTCTCTGGCATCCGCCAAAGGCAAGTAGACAGACAAGGCATAGCAGCAGAGGGATGTTTCGAGATAAGCTGCGCAGAGAGTTCATAAGAGTCGCTCCTTTCTCCGGCTTTTCCCTATGACGCTTTAGAACCACCAGGTAGGTGGAGTATCCTCACCGATCTGCTGGGGAACGATTTCGGTAACGCCTTCCACATCGGATTTTTTGACTTCCAGCAGGGTTTGGCGTCCGCCGCTGGCATCCTCCATGACATAAGCTGCATAAGGACCAGAAAGGGGGGTATCCGTGACGGCCACAGTATATTCAATGGTCAATTGACTGCCAGAACGAACCAAAGAATGAATATAGTCGTTCAGTGAGCAGCTTCTGACGTGATATGTGACCATATAAATCAGGGCGTTTTCCTCAAAAAATGTTTCGTTGTATTTGGAGAGATAATCGCTAAATTTAGAACGATAGACGGAAACCGTATCCGCGTCACTGGGAATCAGAGAGTTATCAGGGGCAAATCGCTCCCGGTACTCAGCGGCGCTGCGTATCACGGTGGCGCCAAACGTGTCGTGGATGTTTTCTCCCCAGAGAGTCATGGGATAGCCCATTTGTTCCGCCACCACCCCCACCGTAAAAGGAATGGCGGGAAGGGATACCTGCGAAGAAGCTTCATCGGCCGAGGAAGGCACAGCCTGGGAGGCAGGTTGCTCGGACACCTGCTGGGATGAAACCGGCTCTTCTTTACTCGATACCGGCGCTTCTTCCGACGAGAGGCCTTCGCTGGATATCACGGGAATTTCGGACTCTGGCAGAGTGTCCTGAGACAGTACCGTATCGCTGATTTCGGTAAATTCGCTGGGCTCGCCCGTAACAGCGGCAGTGCGCTGCTTCTGGCATCCGGCGAAGGCAAACAGGCAGGAAAAGGACAACAGCAGGGCCGTATATTGAATTATTTTATGCTGATTCTTCATACAATCGGCTCCTTTCTTAAAAAGTTTGCTCTTTGTCCTTAATACCATGCAAGAGCAAACCAGATGGTTCGGTTGGTGTTTCCATCGCGCTTATAAAGCTGAACGGTATATACGCCGGGGGTTGGGTTGTTCCGATAGACCATTTCGGTAGAACTCATATTCAGGCAGGAATCCAACTGCTGCCCGGTAGGGGAATACAAATACAAATCCAAATTTTGATAAGCGGAGACGCTGACCGAACCGCTGATGTGATTGGATACCCCGTTTTCCCGTATCCAGGTGGCGGATACATTGCAGGGGGATTTGAGGGAAATCTGGGTCTTAAAGTCCGCTGAGGTGAAATTGCCGGACATGTACTTGTTTTGCGACAGGATGGTATACATTCTCAGCGCGTTGATTACGCCGGCCCCCTGCTCGGCGGTCAGCCCTTCCTCCATGGTTTCTACAACGCCTCTTGTGCTGGGCACCTTGCGGTCGCAGCAGGCCGAAAGAATGGCTTTGACCGAACGGGCCCGGCTTTTTAACGAGCTGTCGAAGTACATCATCTGCGCCGCCAGCCCCGCGACAAAGGGAGTAGCATAGCTGGTTGCGCAGTAATATCCAGAGGAATTCTCTATTTCCAGAGTGCCCGGAGCCAGCACATCGGGTTTGGCACAGCCGTCCTGGTCTCCGTTTCCTGAGGAGGAATCTTCATTCAGTTGATCGTCTGCCAAATACGCTCCGGTCTGTTTATCGTCCACGACCCCAACGGTAATTACATTGTGGGCCAGGCCTGGAATGGAAATATCCGCACCATTACCATCGTTTCCAGCGGATTTTACAAAAGTTACTTCGTGGGTTCCGCTAATGTGATCTACCCATTGCTCATAAACGGAATACCAATAATCTCCGCTATTCATCCTACCAAGTCCGGCGCTCATATTGATAACACTGACACCTTGACTCAGTAAGGCTTCTACGTCATAACAAAACTCGGGCAGAGAAATGTGACCACCAAATCCAATCGAATAAATTTGCGCCTCCGTCACCATAGCGTGAAGAATCTTGGCAACATTGGTCGCATGGGGCCTTAGTGATACATCAGAGTCGTCATATCCATTAAGGACAGTTACTCTCCCGCCTAACGCGCTATCGCTGGTATTGGGAATCCCTAATTCGATCTGTCCGACTTTAACATCGCTTCCGGTCAGTACGCTTGCCGTAGAGTCGGCCTTGATCGTCTGCATCGACGATGCAAGGCTGTCGTCCTGCACCACGGCGTCCTGCGATAAGTCCAGAGAAAGAATCGTGGAGCTTCGGGCGGCTTTGCGAATTTCCTCCGCGCTCATGTTGACGACCATCAAGGGGGAATATTCGCTTTGGAACACCACATCGTCTTCGGCAACTTTTAACGCTCGTAGTTTTTTTGCGTTTTGGCTGCGGTATTCGGCGGTGTAGGCGCTGCGCTTTTGAGCTACATAGGTATCGGCCAGCACCCGCTTTTGCTCCCGAATTGCCTTTGTTTCCTCCAGCGCAATGCTCACCTGCTCATTGGCTTTGGCCAGATCGTTGGTTTCGACGAAGCTCATGTCGAGCTGATTCGGGTTGAAGTCTTTTTTCGTATCCAGCTGAATATTGTCGATGGTCAGGCCGGTGCGAATCTCCACCTGGCGCGCAATTTGTTCATGGTCGATATCCTGCGCCCACAGAATGACGGGAAGCTTTTCCCCGGGCGCTGCTTCCTCCATAGCCTGCTGGAGCTGGGGAGAGATTTTGTCAGAGACGCTCACGCTGTCATCGGCGCGGACGCTGGCCGGTAACAGGTTAACGCCGATAGTAAAAGCGAGTAGCAGGGAACCTAGTTTGATTTTTAGAGCGGGCTTTATTTTCTTTCCTCCGGTTGCAATATTACCAAATTATTGATTTGCTTATATTATATTCCAAATTAAAGGAAAGTCAATTCTAAATAAGATTACAGTTTTGTAACAGTTTCCTATATTTAGAAAGCTATCTGCGGCGGCTTTGGACGAATTCGTGCTTACAATATTGTCACCTTGCTATTTTTCGCTTGCCTTTGCACAGGGAGGATGGTAGAATAAAACGCAGAGATTTCCATCCCTCGTGCCAACGGCGGATGGAGACAAGGAGGAAAGGCAATGAGGATTTTGTCCAAGATCAACCGCGGGGTGATACTCACGGTGGTGGTTCTGGTGGGCGTGGCGGGCTACCT
>CABQCM010000113.1 GCA_902462665.1 uncultured Oscillospiraceae bacterium
CCTTGATTAAGCGCAATTTCTTCCCAATACAGCCGCCGCCATGATTCAAACCGGGCGCTGCGATCTGGCCGGATTGGGCCGTGCGGCATTCGCCTATCCGGACATTGCTTCGGCTATGAGTCATGGTCAGCCGCTTGACGAAGCAAAATGCTGTATCGGCTGCGGCAAATGCAGCGAGCTGATGCGGGCGGGCACGGTGGCTGGATGCGTGATTCGCGATACCGAAACGTATCTGCCCTATTATCATAACTTTGTATTGAAAAAGGGGAAATAACGGATGAAATCTACTGCACTGGTAACTGGCGCGGCCGGAGGCATCGGCTTCGCTATCACTCAGCGTCTGGTTCGGGATGGATATTTTGTCACAGCTATGGATCTTCTTCCAGCCGAGGCAGAAACCGTTTGTCAACGCTTTGCCCCCCTGAAAGAGAGTGTGTGCTATGTTTCAGGAGATATTACCTCATCCAAAGATCGCCAAGCCGCGCTAGACAATGCGTTAACCCTCTGCGGTCGGATTGATTTGCTGGTGAACGTGGCCGGGGTAGCACCCAGCGTACGGGCGGATTTACTGGAGATGAGCGAGGAAAGCTATGACCGGGTTATGGCGATTAATACGAAGGGGCCTTTTTTTCTGACCCAATTGACAGCGCGTCAAATGCTGTCTCAGGAATCGGTTGCGGGCCGCCGGGGTACCATTGTCAATATTTCGTCGATGTCCGCCTATACCAGCTCGGTCAACCGCGGAGAATACTGCATTTCCAAAGCGGGCGTATCCATGATGACCAAGCTCTACGCTGACCGGTTATCCGGCGATGGAGTACTGGTGTATGAAATCCGACCGGGCATCATTGCGACTGGAATGACCGCTGCGGTCAAGGAAAAATACGATACACTTATCGCGGGCGGCCTGCTCCCCCTCGCGCGCTGGGGACAGCCGGAGGACATTGCCGCAGGAGTATCGGTGCTCGCATCAGGGGAGCTCGCTTATTCCCCAGGACAGGTGCTCGATATTGACGGAGGATTTCATTTGCGCCGGCTGTAAATCATGGAAAAAGGAGAACAACATGCACAGTATAAACCAAACCATCGGTAAGCTATCCCTACCGGTCATTACCTGCAATACCCTGATTGTTGGCAGCGGTGCGGCAGGCTACAGTGCTGCCATTCGGCTTTTGGAGCTGGGACAGCATGACGTTCGGATGGTGACCGAACAAATCAGCGGCGGAACCTCCCGCAATACCGGTTCGGACAAACAAACTTATTATAAGCTGGGATTGTGCGGGGATATCCCCGACTGCCCTCACGATATGGCGCTCGACTTTTTTGCCGGAGAAGGCGTAGACGGCGACCACGCGCTGATCGAAGCGGCATTATCCGCACGTTGCTTCTATACCTTGTGTGAGCTGGGCGTTCCCTTCCCCTGCAACCGTTACGGAGAGTTTGTCGGCTATAAGACCGATCACGATCCCCGCGCGCGCGCCACCTCCTGCGGCCCGCTGACCTCCCGCCTTATGACCGAGGCATTGGAGAAAAAGGCTGCTGCGCTAGGACTGACCATTGACGATCACACCATGGCCGTCTCTATCCTAAAACGAGAAAATGGGCAAGAAATCGCGGGGCTGCTTGCAGTTGATTTGTCCTCACGGGAAGAAAATCCACTGGTGCTTTACCGATGCACCAATATCGTGTACGCCACCGGCGGCCCGGCTGGCATCTACCGACAATCGGTCTATCCGACCGGGCATTGGGGTGCCAGCGGCGTTGCTTTGGAAGCGGGAGTAAGGGGCAAAAATCTGACCGAATGGCAGTATGGTCTGGCGAGTATAAATCCTCGCTGGAATGTGTCCGGCACCTATATGCAGGTGCTTCCTCGCTTTGTTTCGGTGGATTCCAACGGCGAAGATCATGATTTTCTGAATGAGTTTTTTACAGACAAAAAACAGATGCTCTCTTTGATTTTCCGCAAAGGCTACCAGTGGCCGTTTGACTGCCGTAAAGCAGTGAACGATTCCTCGGTAATCGACCTATTAGTCTACCGAGAATGCGCCCTGCGCGGCCGTCGGGTATACCTTGATTATACCCAAAACCCATGCGAAGGCGGCAATCTCGACAGCAACCTATTGGACGAAGAAGCGTATGATTACCTTTACCAGGCAGACGCGCTCAGCGGGCGTCCAATCGACCGTCTGCTACACATGAACGAGCCGGCCTATGCGCTGTATCGTTCCAAAGGCATCGACCTGAAAACACAGCGGCTGGAAATTGCGCTGTGCGCCCAGCACAACAACGGCGGGCTGGATGTGGATGCGTGGTGGCAAACCAATCTGGCCGGGTTGTTTGTCATTGGGGAGGCGGCAGGAACGCATGGAGTACATCGTCCCGGCGGAAGCGCTCTCAACGCAGGTCAAGTCGGCGCGCTACGCGCTGCGCAGTACATCGCCGCACGGCGAACTCAGGAGCCGCCATGCTGGAAGGAATACAACGTCTGTGCGCTACAAGAGGTCGAACGACACCGTTTAATTTTGGAGCATTGCGTCGGCGGAGACGATACGGTCGCAGCGCTTCTTTGTTCACTGCGCACCCGTATGAGCGAAGTGGCGGGTGCCATTCGCCGGGAAGATGGAATTGCAATGCTTTTAAAGGATGTAAGCGAGCTGCTTGAGCACTTTGAAGGCGAGGCACATATCTCCAACCGTCAGGAATTGCAGTCGCTTTACCGGCTGCGAGACGTACTGCTAAGTCAAAAAGCTTATCTGTATGCTATGCTGGATTATATCCGGCATGGGGGCCCATCACGCGGCTCCGCACTGTATTATGCAGCCGACGGGGCGCTTTGTGAGGGACTGGAAGAATGTTTCCGTCTGCGCACTGCGGGCAGCGACCTACGCGGCCAGGTTCAGTTGACAGCGTCAGACGACAGCGGTGTTCGATGCATCTGGCGGCCGGTGCGGCCCTTGCCGGAAGGAAGCGGATTTTTTGAAACTGTTTGGCGGGAATACCGAGAACATCAAAACATTGTTTGACGATACAATATCAATGGTAGAATGGAGATGGAGCGTAATGAAAGGAATTTTTGTGCTGGGCGCGTATCGCCTGATTTACGACGAAGAAACCGTGCAAAGCCTTGGAAAATTGGTGGAGTTGGATTCCACTCCTTATACGGCAGAAAGCATTTTCGAACATCCCGACGCTCTAAAGGATTGTGAGATCATTTTCAGCGGCTGGGGAGCGCCGAAAATGGACGAGGCATTTTTGCGGTTGGCTCCGAACCTTAAAATTGTATTCTATGGCGCGGGAAGCGTGCACGGAATGGTCAGCGATGCGTTCTGGAAGCGTGGGATCCGCTGTGTAAGCGCTTGGGGCGCCAATGCCGTCCCCGTATCGGAATATACGCTTGGCATGATCCTGCTCGCCCTCAAACGGGCGCTGCCATCCGGGCGCGAATACATGATTTCCAAGGGAAGCCGCAGGGAACGCTTGCCGGTAGCCGGAGGTTTTGGGAGTACCGTAGGCATTGTTTCCACCGGAATGATTGGGCGACGGGTCATTGAATTACTTCGTTCCTTTGAGGTAAACGTGATCGCCTACGACCCTTATCTGGACGAGGCGGCAGCCGCTGCCTTGGGAGTACAAAAGGTTGCACTGGAGGAGTTGTTTGCTACAAGCGACGTGGTTTCAATCCATACCCCCCTACTGCCGCAAACGATTGGGATGATTACCGGCGAGCACATTGCTTCCATGAAACAGGGTGCTACCCTCATAAACTCTGCCCGTGGGGCAGTCATACGGGAACCGGAGCTGGTCGATCTTCTGCAACAGAGAACGGATTTGTTTGCCGTCCTCGATGTGACAGCACCCGAGCCGCCAAAGGCCGATTCTCCGTTGTGGGAACTGCCAAACGTTCTTCTGACCCCGCATATCGCCGGCTCGATGGGAGCGGAATGCGCACGCCATGGTCATACCATGCTGGAGGAATGTCGGCGTTATCTGGCCGGTGAGGCCATGCGCTACGAGGTGGACGAGGAATTTGTCAAAACCATGGCTTGAACCGTTGAATATGATTATAATTGCAAATTAAAACGCCAAGATATGCAATTGATTTGCAAATTGTTTCTGTTATACTGAAAGAAACTTGAGTCAACGGTTCGATAGCGAATTCATAGAAATAGGAGTGGAACCATCGGATGAAAAAAGAAGATGTTCTGCAGACCATACGACGCTCGGGCATCGTTGCCGTAGTGCGCGGAAAGGATACCGAGGAGGCCAGAAGTATTGTCGAACGCTGTATCGCAGGCGGAGTGCGCTGTATTGAGCTGACGTTTACCGTCCCCTTTGCCCATCGGGTCATTGAGGAACTAGCGCGAGAATACGGCGAACGGATTTTGCTGGGAGCGGGCACTGTGCTGGATTCGGAAACCGCCCGTATCGCCATCTTGTCCGGCGCGCAATTTGTCGTCTCTCCTCATCTCAACCCGGAGGTGATTCGATTGTGCAACCGATATCGGGTCGCCAATATGGCAGGAGTTATGACCATCAGCGAGGCTGTAACGGCTATGGAATCGGGCTGCGACCTGCTCAAGCTCTTTCCCGGCGAGCTGTCCGGTCCAAAATTCATCAAAGCGATTCATGGGCCGCTTCCCCAAGCCGAGATCATGCCAACCGGCGGGGTGAGCGTTGACAACGTCGTCGACTGGCTGGCAGCCGGCGCTGTGGCAGTGGGAGCGGGCGGCTGCCTTACCAAAGGGGATATCACCGCCAACGCACGCGCCTTTGTGGAGCAAGTCGAACGCTTCCACAGTCAATATGGCCAGTAAGTAAGAAAGGATGAATGTGATGCCCTCAGCGATTGTTACCTTTGGAGAAATCATGGCCCGCCTCTCCCCTCCCGGTTATCAGCGTCTGCTTCAGACCAAGTCTCTTGAGATGACCTTTGGCGGCGGAGAAGCCAACGTGGCCGTCTCCCTTGCCCAGTTTGGGCTTCCCGCCCGTTTTGTTACCGTGCTCCCCGACAACGATTTGGGACGCGCCTGCCGAGGCGAGCTGGCACGCTATGGAGTGGATGTATCTTATCTTGAAATAACCCCTGGTCGCATGGGATTGTATTTCTGCGAAAAGGGCGCTTCGCAACGCCCCTCTAAGGTCGTTTATGACCGCGCCGGTTCGGCTGTCGCTCAGGCAGACCCCACGGTCTATGACTGGAACGCGGTCTTCGACGGCGCTGGATGGTTCCATTTTACCGGTATTACTCCGGCGATCAGCGACAATGCGGCCAAAGCGGTGCTGCAGGCTGTTCAAGCCGCGAAAGCGGCTGGGGTCACCGTCTCATGCGATTTAAATTATCGCAAAAAACTGTGGAGCCGGGAAAAAGCAGGACGCGTCATGTCGCAGCTAATGGAATATGTGGATGTGCTAATTGCCAACGAGGAGGACGCGGCCGACGTGTTCGATATCCACGCCGACGCGACCGATATCACCAAGGGAGTGATCGATTTGGCGGGTTATCAATCGGTTGCC
>CABQCM010000114.1 GCA_902462665.1 uncultured Oscillospiraceae bacterium
TCGTTGGTATATACATTGCCCAGCGCATCGGCCGCCACGCCCCCCGGCCGGTTGAAGCAGGCCAATAGGGCGTCCCCGCCATCCCCGCTGTAGCCGCTGTCACCGGTACCTGCCAGCGTGGTAATACGGCCCTGCTCGATGACTCGGATTCTGTGGTTGCCCGTGTCGGCCAGGTAAAGCCGCCCGCTATGGGGGTCGACAGCGACTCCGCTGGGCTTGCACAGCATAGCCTGGTTGGCCGCGCCGCCGTCTCCGCCAAAACCGCTGTGGCCAGTACCCGCCAGCGTAGTGACCATCCCCTTGTCAATGCGCTTGATTTTGTGGTTGGAGCGATCAACAAACAGCAGGGAATCTCCGACGGCCTCCACACCGTAAGGTTCGGCCAGCGGCGCGTCAAAACAGAGATCGCCTTCGGCGCAGTCCCCCCGCAGCGAACAGCCGGCTAGAGTGTGCAGGCGGCCCTTTGGTTTCCATTGTAATGGATGCGGCGAGATCTCCTCAACCCGATATCGACCCTTCTTTTTGGCGCTTTGCAGGGCGATTTCAGCTGCCTTGAGCACCGCAAAGGGCGCGTCGCCCGCCGAGCCGCAGGCAATCCCAATACTCAAGCGAACCGGTACCTTTTCATAAGGAGCGCGGCGCACGAGTCCCGCTCTTGCCACCCGACGGCGCAAAGCGTCGAAAAAGGCGTGCGGTGATCCTTCTTCTGCCGAATCGACGGTAAGCAGCCGCGCCGGCTGACCAGCGCATGGGAGCAGCAAGAGGAATTCATCATCGCCATAACGGTATGCCAACCCGTCGGACGCCTCCGACAACATCGCGGCCAATCGGCGCAAAATATCATCCCCCTCCCGCTCCCCCACGCGGACGCAAAGGTTGGTGAAAAAGTCGATGTCGATGAGTCCCGCGCAGCAATCACCTACTGTGCGCAGCATTTCACCCAACCGCTCGATGGCTGTGCCGCGATCCGCAAGACCGGTGAGCGCATCGCGCGCCTTCACAGCCCCATTCCCCCGTCAAGCGCAATCGCCTGGGCGGTAAGATAGGCGGGAGACAGCGCTTCGTCGAGCAGGAACGCGGTCAGCATGGCCACTTCTCCAGCCGTACACAGCCGCCGCATGGGTACTCCCTGCAACAGACGCTGCATTTGTTTTGGGTCTAATCCGTCGAGCATCTCGGTATCGACCGGCCCGGGGGCGATCGCGTTGACCGATACGCCAAACAAAGCCGCTTCCTTGGCAAGCGCCTTGGTAAAGCCGATGACCCCCGCTTTGGCGGCGGCATAGTTGCTTTGCCCCGCCAAGCCGTTAATCCCGCTGACCGAGCTGATGTTGACGATGCGACCCCGGCGGCGGCGCTGCATGGCGGGCAGCACCGTGCGGGTGAGACGAAAGACCCCGTTCAAATTGGTGTCAATGACGCTGCTCCATTCGCTTTCGCTCATATGGAGCAAGGTGCGATCCATACGAATTCCGGCGTTGTTAACCAAACCGTCCAACCCTCGCCGCCCCAGATTGAGAAGCTGCACCAGCCGCTCGGCGTCCGATTGGCTTCGCACGTCGAGCTGGTAGCCGGTCGCGTTTGCACCCCGCTCGAGCGCAAGCTTTTCCACGCTGCGGGCGCTGTCGGCATCACGGTGGTAGGTAAAGGCGACATTGGCTCCCCGCTCGGCTAGCTCGAGCACCACCGCCCGGCCGATTCCACGGTTGCCGCCGGTGACCAGAATGGTCTTATTTTGCAGGCTCATACGATGTCCATGCCCTCAAAAGGGCTTCCTTTCCTTCAAAATATCAAAATGAATTCTCACGTTCGGCGGTCGCAGGACCAGTTTATGCAAACAGGCTCTCCCGGAAGGCCTCCATACGCAACCGCGCCTGTTCCAGCGGCATTCCGCGCGGATCAATGCAGTCTCCGGGAAGCTCCAAAAAGGGGATCCGCCGGCGTCGGCACAACTGGGAAAGCTCCCATGCCGCGCCGGGAATCGCCCGACATCCCGCATGGGCGAGCAGCACCAGAGCGTCGATATGAAATTCTTCCATCACCCGCTCATAGAGCGCCATGCGCTCCCCGCTGCCGCCCAGATAAAAATGCGACGCCGCTTTATGGGCAAACGACCGCATGGGATCGCGCTCATCCAGGCGGGGCCAGTAAATCCAGCCGGTGATATCGAAGGCAATATGACAGCCCGACTCTTCAAATTGACGCATCAGTCCACCTGCATGCAGCGGGGCGAAATGAACCCATAAAATACGGCGACCCGACCCGCGCGGCGCAAGGTGTGAAGGCTGAGTCAGATAGGCCTGCGCTACCTTTTCCCCTGACTCGGAACCATAAAGAAAGGCGGCTCCAAACAAATTGCGTAGGGCCAGACGACCGGGAAACAGCACCTTAGTTTTTCGCAGGTCGTTGGCCCTTTGCCACGCTCTGCGCTGACGGTTGGAACGGCGTGCAGCTTCTGCCAGCAAGAGAGAGTCCACCCGACGGCCTGTAAGGGAGGCGAGACACTGGATTGCCCGTTCGAGCTGCTCTTTTACCTCATCCACCGCGCCGGGGGCATATCGATCATAGGGAACGGAAATTAGCTGCGTTTTGGTTCCAAACCGACGGTGCATATACTGCATCATTCCGCTGCCGCCATCGCAGATGTGGCTGGTGCAAAGCGCATGACACGGGGCGGGTAGCAGCCCCAGCTCCATTGCGCCGATGAGAGTTTTGTGATAAGAGCACAAGGCGGCATGTACTCCCGCTTGTCCCGCCGCACGAATGCACCGCTCGGCCAAACCCAGGGTGGAAAGCCATCCGGCAGTCAACTCCATATGCACCGGCGTTAGACCAAGGGCGTACAGCGGCTCGGTCGGCATGGCCATATTTGTCCACACCATCTCGTCAGCCTGGTTCCACAAAGCGTCGGTATAGAGCGCCGCTTGATAGCGCACCAGAAGGCGCGCCGCGTCAAGCTCCATCGCCGGCGCATACGAGGCGGCCAGACGCATACGCCGCACAAATTCCCCTCTCATGGCATTTGCTCCCGTGTGGAACGTTTCAGTGTGCACAGACTTTCGTAAAAGGCCTCGTAACGGATGCGGCTGCGTTCCACGGTTTGGCCGGTGAATTCCTCCTCCATGAGCAGCACCGGGATACCGGCCTGCTCGCAGGCACTGCGCATGGCGGGAAGGGCAAACAGGCCAAAATCGCATTTTTGCGCCGCCATACCGATGACGCCCCGTATTTGAGCGCGGTGCAGCCGCAGCGTTTCCAAAAGCCAGGAGGAGAACCCCGGCATTCGCGGGCATGGCTCTACACTTCCCTCCCCGCGCAGAATGGCTTGAAGCAGCGCCTCTCCTCGCCGCGATGCAAAGCAATCGCTGACTTCCAGCCGCATGCCATGAAAGATTTGCCGCAGAGGCGCAAGCCAGTCGGGATGGATGCCGCTGCCTAACATCCAGACCACGCCGCCGGGCGCGGCCGTATCTGCCTGCGCCCAGCCCATCTCCCATGCGCCCGTGTCGGCTGCGTTCCACGCCTCCAACCGGCTTGCGGCCTCCTCCAGTCGAGTTGGAAAGATAAGCTGAAACCGATTGTGCAAAGCAGTCAAAAGCTGCTCCAGACGCGATTTCATCCAGCGCAGGGAGGAAGGGGTGACGACGCTGGGCGTTTCGAGAAGAAATACAAACAGCTCGGGATACCGGCGGCAGAGTCTGTCGTACAGCCGTTCGGCGCTGGCGCAGCAGTTGCATAAAATTACCCCGTCGATTCCGCCGAGGTCAAATCGGGCAAAGGATTGCATGCAGCCGCATAGCTGCGGGGCGTCCAGCGCGGCCGACGCGCGCTGTCGGACGGGAGCGCAGTCCAGACGCACCGTCTCAAAGCCCAGGGCGTCCAGCAAACGGGTTGGTACGAAAGAGCAATGGCACAGCAATTTCGGTTTCATTGGTCTTCCTCCTTTGTTGAAAAATGGCGTGATTTAGTTTCTTATCCGACGGGTAATTTGATGAAAATAACGCATTTTTTCCCGCTGAACGGCCGGACTGTAAATGCGCTCGAGCAGCTGACGGTAGCGGCAATTAATCTCTTCGACGCTCATACATTCCCCCGGCACAACCGGCTGAAAGATGGTGTAATCGTTCCAGTCATAGGAAAGAATTTTCCCCTGACAGTCCATGCGCCGATACAGCTCGGTTCCGGGATAAGGAGTGCTGACGGTGACGCTAGCGGCATACAAATGGACCGTTTCGATAAATTCGGCCAACCGTTCGAAGGTTTCTGGCGTATCGTTCCAGCCACCGACGATAAAGCTGCCGGTCACGCCGATGCCGTTGGACTGAATTCGCTCGATATATTCTCGATAATGCGAGAGGTGACGCAGCTTAAAATTGGCTGGATCAACTCCCATAAGGCCGCTCTCGCTCACTCCCTCCAGGCCGATCAGCACCTGACGCAGGCCGCTGCGATAAGCCGAGCGAATGAGCGGCTCTTCCTCGCCAAAGGAAATGTCGGCGTTGGCATACCAGGTACGGCCGCTGGGTCGCAGCACACTGCACAGTATCTTAAAATGCTCTGGGGAACCATGAGATTATCGTTGGTAATATAAATTCGTCCCCGCCGGGGCAATGCGTCAATCGCAGACAGCTCCCGTTCCATCTGATCGGCTGTTTTTTGGCGAAAGCCGTCGCCGTACAGCGAACGCACATTACAAAAACGGCATCCCCTGGGGCAGCCGCGGGAGGTCTGCATGGGGATAAGCCGCTGTTCCTCTCCTTGCAGCAGACGGTAAAGGGGCGTGGGAGAACGAGTCAGGTCGACCAGTTTGCGCTGAACATACCGCGGCTGTGGAACCCCTTGCTCGAGATGACGCAGAAAAGAACGAAAGATATCCTCTCCCTCCCCGAGAAGCAAGGTATCGGCAAATCGCTCGCTTTCCTCCGGCCGCATGGCGGCATGTACGCCTCCGAAAGCGACCCACGTCCCGACCTGTCGAAAGCGACCGGCGTAGCGGTAAGCCCGGCGGACATTGGGGGTGACGGTGTACATACACACCAAATCATAATGCTCTTCCCAGTTTACCGCGCGAAATTCTTCGTCTACTACCTGTGCGGTCCAGCCCTCTGATTCGGCCACGGCGGCCAGCAGCAGCAGGGCGGGCGTGACCACCCGCCAGCGGTTTTGATTGATTTGACGCTCCAGCTCCGCCGGCCAGGCGGTATTGTATCTTCCCCCCGCAGGTCCGTCCATGCCAGGCGCAAGAAACAGCACCCGTTTCTCCATTCCAATCACCGCCTTTGGGCAAATATTTTGCGCGCACCCCTACCATCGCTTAACAAGGGGGGAACACGGTTGATCGGCGTGAACAAGAGCGCCGACAGCGTTGTCCTCGTTGCTGGGCGACAGCCCGGCTGCCTGCTCCGCCTGGCCATTCGCTCTTTTCATAGCCGATCCACTTTGAAGAACCTGATGTTGAAACAAAAAGGCAGCTGACAAGGCGCAGACCGCGGCGAGAACGCCG
>CABQCM010000115.1 GCA_902462665.1 uncultured Oscillospiraceae bacterium
CACATCCACGCGCCCGAAGGCGCGGTTCCCAAAGACGGGCCTTCGGCGGGGATTGCTATGGCGACCGCTTTGGTTTCGGCCTTGACGGGTACGCCAGTGCGCCGAGATGTGGCGATGACGGGTGAAATTACGTTGCGCGGCCGGGTTCTTCCCATTGGTGGGCTGAAGGAAAAAACCATGGCGGCTTATCGGGCCGGCGTGCGCACGGTGATCGTTCCGGAGGATAACACAGCCGACTTGAGCGAGATCGACCCGGTCGTGCGCAGTGCATTGGAGTTTATCCCGGTGAAATCGGTGGATCGGGTGTGGGAGATTGCGCTTGCTGCCGACCCGGAAGGCCAGCAGGGAAGCAAGGCTATGCCGCTTGTGGAGCCTGCACGGGAGCCGTTGTCTCCAGCGGCCTCCAATTGATGTTCTTCCATCAACAATTTAGCCTTGTGTAGGAGGCATTCCATAAGGAAAGTCGGTGCTATTGCAATGAAAATTGAATCGGCTGTTTTTGAGGCCTCGTTTGGCCGCGCGAGTCAGCTTCCACCGTGCGACCTGCCCGAAATTGTCTTTTCCGGGCGGTCGAATGTTGGAAAATCTTCTTTGATTAATAAGCTTCTCAATCGCAAGGCGCTGGCACGGGTGAGCGCCACGCCCGGCAAAACCACCACAATTAATTTTTATCGGCTCGATACCCTGCGTTTGGCCGATCTGCCAGGGTATGGCTATTCCAAACGCTCCAAAGAGGAAATGCGGCGCTGGGCCGAGCTGGTGGAAGGTTATTTTAATACGCAGAGAAACATCGCTCTGGTGGTTCAACTGGTCGATATGCGCCATGCTGCCACGCAGGACGATGTGATGATGCTCCGTTTTCTCATGGAGCAAGAGCTGCCCTTCTGCGTGGCGTTGACCAAAAGCGATAAGCTCAATGCTTCGCAGAGAAAGGCGTCGCTGGAACAATTGGCCGATCAGCTTAATTTTCTGCCGGAGGGGACGCCAGTGGTTCCCTTCTCTTCGGTTAAAGGCGAGGGTGTGGAAGAAATTCGCCGACTAATGGAAGAAAAGCAGGCATAAAGAGGACGGCGGCGTGAATGTGTTTTGTGCCTTTGCTGCAAAACCACCGGAGGACAGATTTGGTTTTTCGAAAACGGATGAGAATTTTGAAAGAAAGGGAACCTTTGCATGACAAAGGCATGGGTGAGTAGCATGTTAGTATCAAGCAGTCTGGATGTTAACGAGCAGGGCCGTCTGACCATTGGCGGCTGCGATGCGGCGGCTTTGAGGGAACAATTTGGTACGCCGCTGTATGTGATGGATGAAAATGCGATCCGCCGGCATTGCCGTGCTTTTCGAGAGTCGATTGAAAAGTACTATGGCGGCAATGGACGGTGCATTTACGCCAGCAAGACGTTTCTCTGTCTGGCGATGGCCCGCATCGTTCAGGAAGAGGGCCTGGGCATGGACGTGGTGTCCGGCGGGGAAATTGCCACCGCGCTTAAGGCGGGGGTGAATCCAAAGCTGCTATACTTCCATGGCAACAACAAAACCAGCGAGGAGCTTGTCTTTGCGCTCGAGCATGGAGTCGGCCGCATTGTGGTGGACAATCCCGACGAGCTGCAGCGGCTTTGTCCGCTGGCCCGCTCAATGGGTAAGACGGTCGATGTTCTGCTGCGCGTCAAGCCCGGAATTGACGCGCACACCCACAGCTTTATCCGCACGGGGCAGATTGACAGCAAGTTTGGTTTCGCCCTAGAGCTTGGAGAAGCCATGCAGGCGGTGAAAACCGTGCTGGAAGAGGATTGTCTGCGTCTGCGCGGGGTGCATTGCCACATTGGTTCTCAAATTTTTGAGATGGAACCCTTTGAGCACGCCGCACAGGTGATGTTGCAATTTATGGCGCAGGTGCGAGATGAGACGGGCGTTGTAATGGAAGAGCTGAATCTTGGTGGCGGGTTTGGTATTCGGTATCTGCCGGACGACGATGCTAAGCCGTATGAGGAATTTATGCAGCGGGTGTCCTCGGCCATTCGAGCCACCTGCGCCGATATTGGTTTGCCGGTTCCGTTTGTGACGATTGAGCCGGGGCGCTCGATTGCTGGTCCGGCGGGCACGACGCTGTACACGGTGGGCGGGGTGAAAGAAATCCCCGGTGTGCGCAATTACGTCTCGGTGGACGGAGGGATGGCTGACAACCCCCGCTACGCCCTTTATCAGGCCGATTACACCGTGTTGGTAGCCAACCGTATGAACGAGCCGGCCGATTATAAGGCGACCATTGCCGGAAAATGCTGTGAGAGCGGGGATTTGTTGCAGGAGAATGTGATGATTGCCAAGCCGCAGCCCGGTGATCTTCTGGCGGTTTGCTGCACGGGCGCTTACAATTACTCCATGTCTTCCAATTACAATCGTATTCCGCGCCCTGCTGTTGTCATGATTCGCGATGGAAAGCCGCGTGTGATCGTGAAACGGGAGACTTACGACGACCTAATGCGCAACGATCTTGATTAGTTGCATTGGAGCGGGAAAAACGTACTATCGACACCGGAGCGGCCTTGGATGGTCTCTCCGGTTTTGTGTGCGATTTTGACAGAGAGGAAAATGATTTTGCAATACCGTATTTTTGCATTGCAGGAGCACCCGGAATTCAAGCAAGCGGCGGCTGAGTGGTTTCATTCCAAATGGGATGTTCCGCTGGAAGCATATCTTGATAGTATGCATCGGTGCATCGAAAACACGCATGCCGTTCCACAATGGTATATTGTGAAAAATGACGGCGAAATTGTTGGCGGGTTGGGGGTTATCGAAAATGATTTTCATGCACGAAAAGACTTAACTCCAAACGTATGCGCCGTCTATGTGGAAGAGAAGTATCGCTGTCAGGGCATTGCGGGAGAAATGCTGAATTACGTTTGTATGGACATGCAAAGGAAAGGCATTCCTACGCTTTACTTGATAACGGATCACACGTCTTTTTACGAAAGATATGGGTGGAAATTTTTGTGTATGGTGCAGGGCGATGGCGAGGACGAACCGTCCAGGATGTATGTCCATACGATGCCATGAAACTCAACGAATAGAATCCGCTGTCTGGACGAAGCAATTCGGATACAATACGCCGCAGGCCGGCGACTTGTAGCCAACCGCGTGGACGTATGGCGAATTCGGCGCGTCGTTTCCTCACAAAACATGCCATACTTTAATCGTTCGTCTATTGAAAGGAAATACCCAAAACGGGAAAGTATGCCGCTTTACTTTTCCGCTTTGATGTGTTACTATTATAATATTCTGCTTTCAATGAAGGAAATATTTGATCCGAAGGAGAGAGGTAAGATGGCTGTGAATTCCAAAATCAAAGACGGCAATCTGGACAAACTGTTTGAGGCCATTTTGACGTTGGAGAATGTTGAAGAGTGCTATGCCTTTTTTGAGGATCTATGTACCGTGCCCGAGCTCAAAGCGATGTCACAGCGTTATGTGGTGGCGACGATGCTCAATGATAAACGGGTGTACAGCGATATCGTCAGCGAGACAGGGGCCAGCACTGCTACCATCAGTCGGGTAAACCGTTCGCTTATCTATGGCTGCGACGGCTATGAGCTGGTGTTTGAGAGGCTCAAAAACAAATGAGCGGTTATGGGGCCGGTTTGGCCGAAAATTATGATTCTTTTATCGGCGATGTGGATTACAACGCCCGGGCGGATTATCTGCTGGCCGCGTTTGAGAGGGAAAGAGTGGCTCCCGAGCTGCTTTTGGACCTCGGCTGCGGTACTGGCAGCCTAGCAGTTTGTCTGGCTCGCCGGGGAATATCGGTTATTGGGGTTGACGCATCTCCGGATATGCTGATGCTGGCTCGGGACAAGGCCATGCACGCAGGACTGGATATTTTGTTCTTAGAGCAGGATATGCGACACCTGGATTTGTACGGCACAGTTTCGGGGGCGGTATGCTCTCTGGATGGAATCAACCATCTGTCCAGCGAGCGGGATGTGCGCGCCGTGTTCGAGCGTCTGCGCCTGTTTGTTCAGCCGGGCGGGCTGTTTGTGTTTGACGTCAATACCGAATACAAGCACCGGGAAGTGCTGGGGGATAACAGCTTTGTGTATGAGGATGAGGAACGAGACGTTCTTTGTGTGTGGCGCAATCGGTACGACGCCCCCTGCCTCTCTACCGAAATCATGCTCGATTTTTTTATTCCCACTTCCAATGGGTTTTACGAGCGTGTTAGCGAGGATTTTACTGAGCAATATTATTCGGCTGAGGCACTGGAACGAAATTTGTCTAAAGCGGGTTTTGATTTATTGGATGTGTTTGACGATTTGTCGCTGCATTCGCCCGGCCCTCAATGTCAACGCATGACCCTGATTGCAAAAAGGATGGGATAAACTTGAAAAATTTAGTTCGTGCGATTACCAGCGACGGATGCGTTAGCGTGCTTGCGTTGAACTCGACTGCAATGGCTGCACAGGCCGAACAGATACACCATTCCAGCGCGGTGGTGACAGCCGCGCTCGGCCGCCTTCTTACGGCGGCTTCGATGATGGGGTGCGTGCTCAAAGGAGAGGACAGCAGCTTGACCCTGCGCATACGCGGCGACGGCCCCATCGGTTCTATGATTGCCGTATCGGATGCTTCGGGCAATGTGCGCGGTTGCGTGGGGCAGCCGGTGGTGGAGCTTCCCCTGAATTCAAAGGGAAAGCTGGATGTAGGCGGCGCTGTGGGGCAGGGAACGTTGTTTGTTCTCAAAGATACGGGTGGAAAAGAGCCTTATGTGGGGTCTGTGCCGCTGATTTCGGGAGAGATTGCCGAGGATATCACCTCGTATTACGCTGCCAGCGAGCAGGTTCCCACCGTGTGCGCCCTCGGCGTATTGGTAAACCCGGATTTGAGCGTGCGCGCGGCCGGGGGCTATCTCATACAACTGCTTCCCACGGCCGACGAGGAGATTATTTCCAAGGTGGAGCGCTCTTTGGAGGGGGTTAAGCCGGTGTCCCAAATGGTGGACGGAGGTATGTCCCCGTTGGAAATCTGCCGTGCCGTGCTGGGCGAGTTTGAGGTGGAAGAGCTGTTCTCCGCCGAGGTAGGGTATCGTTGCAATTGTTCCCGCCAACGGGTGGAGGCCGCTCTCATCAGTTTGGGGGATGAGGAGTTGCGTTCCCTGGCAAAGGAACAGGAGTTAACGTCCATTCAGTGTCACTTTTGCGATAAGGAATATTCTTTTTCCAGCAGTCAAATTGAAACATTACGAAAAAAGTGTGGTAAACCGGCTGAGAACGGCATAGAATGAATTGAAAGCGCAGCCCACGGCAGCCCGCGCTACATAAATTTATTAATTTTTTAAATTTATGGTTGACAATAGAGGCAAAATGGTGTATTATAATTTTCGCTGCTAATGACTCTTTCTTGAAAGATGTTTTCGCAGAGTTGGGGGAGCATAGCTCAGCTGGGAGAGCATCTGCCTTACAAGCAGAGGGTCACAGG
>CABQCM010000116.1 GCA_902462665.1 uncultured Oscillospiraceae bacterium
TCGGCGGGATTTTCAATGCCCACCGAGAAACGAATCAGGTCGGGAGACACGCCGGCCTCTTCCAGCTGCTGGTCGTTGAGCTGGCGGTGGGTGGTGCTGGCCGGATGCAGCACGCAGGTGCGCGCGTCGGCCACATGAATGACGATTTTGGCCAATTTGAGTGCCTCCATAAACTTACAGGCAGCCTCGCGTCCCCCCTTGACGCCGAAGGCAATCACGCCGCAGGTGCCGTCCGGCATGTATTTTTTGGCTAGCTCATAATAACGGTTGGAGGGCAGGCCAGGGTAATTGACCCAGGACACCTTGGGATGCTGTTCGAGATACTCGGCCACTGCTTGCGCGTTGGAGGTGTGACGCTCCATGCGCAGAGCCAGCGTCTCCAGCCCAATATTGAGCAAAAAGGCGTTTTGAGGCGAGGCCTGCGGCCCGATGTCCCGCATCAGATGGGTGCGGCATTTGGCAATGTAAGCGGCCTTGCCGAAATGTTCGGTGTAAACTACACCGTGGTAGGTTTCCTCTGGCGTGGTCAAGCCGGGGAACTTATCGTTCTGCGTCCAGTCCAAGCGGCCGGAATCCACAATCACCCCGCCCAGCGCGCAGGCGTGGCCATCCATGTATTTGGAGGTGGAATGTATCACAATATCCGCCCCAAATTCAAACGGGCGGCAGTGAATGGGGGTGGGGAAGGTATTATCCACAATCAGGGGCACCCCATGCCGGTGCGCGGCGGCAGCAATGCGCTCAATGTCGAGCACGGTCAGCGACGGATTGGTCAGCGATTCACCGAAAACGCAACGGGTGTTTTCCTGGAACAGGCGGTCAAGCTCGTCGTCGGGCGTGTCCGGTTCGAAAAAGGTAACCTGCACCCCCATCTCGTGGAGGGTCTTATAAAACAGGTTGAAGGTGCCGCCGTACACCGCGCTGGCGCACAGCAGATGGCCGCCGGCCGGACAGATATTGAGAACCGAGATCAGGCTGGCCGCCTGGCCGGAGGAGGTCAGCATCGCCCCGACGCCGCCCTCTAGGTCGGCAATCTTCTGCTCAACCGCTTCGAGGGTGGGGTTGCTCAGACGGGTGTAAAAATGCCCGCTTTCCTCAAGATCAAACAGCTTTCCCATCGTTTCAGCCGAATCGTATTGAAAGGTGGTGCTTTGGTAGATGGGCACAACGCGAGCCTGCCCGTTGGCGCTTTGCCAGCCCGACTGAACGCATTTGGTATCAATATGGCTCATGATCACACAAACTCCTTTTGGTGCCGGGGCGCAGAAGATTGACAGCGTATCTGCGTCCGTTTCGGCCCGGTAAAATATAATATAGTATAACACAGCTTGGCCCTGGTATCAATTGGTTTTGGAAAAATACGGCGAGGTCGGCGGCCCAACGGATTTTTATGTCACTCAAAAGTGCTATATCGTAAAATTAAACAGTCTTGCCAGTTCCATTTTCAATGTATCTGTGAAGAATAGGGCGATTTTGACCTGTCACAGCTTAAGGCATCCGGCACGATTTCGACGGAAATATACTGCAAAAAAACGAGCCTGCGAATTTGTAACATTCGCAGGCCCGTAATCCATATATTTATTTTTTTGAAATCATCCGCCCGAGCACGGGGAGGACTTTGACCAAAGCGGTGCCGATGACAAGACAGCAAATTGCCTCCACTACACCGTTCATGCTCACAAAGGCCACGGCAAAGGCAAATATATGGGAACCGGAACCCAGAGTCTCGCTTAAGTTTTGAATATAGTCCGTGTTCCAGAAAAAGAGCACCACACAGCTCGTGAACAACAGGGTATTGAATAATGCACAGCTTAGACAGGCTACAGGGTAAGAAAACAGACGGGTCTTATTGTTTTTTTGCAGTGCGCGGAAGATGTAGCCCGCCAGCAGCCCGGTCAGGATGCGGGGGATAAAACAAGTCAGTACGGTGAAAAACGGATTGATGCCCATGAGGGCGGTGCCAAACGGACTTAGGCCAAAGCACTGGATAAAGCTGGTCAATCCGAACACTCCACCCAGAAAAGCGCCCGCGCCCGGCCCGAACAGCATCGCGCCGAGGGCGACCGGAATCATTAAAAAGGTGATGTCGATTCCAGCGGTTCTTAGATAACCAAGGGGAGTGAAGGCCATCAAAAATATGATGGCGGTGAGCATGCCCACAAAGGCGAGCGTGCGCACATTGATGCGGGATTTGACAGTGGTTGACATGATACATTCCTCCTGCTGCTGTTCCCAAATTGTTAGGATACAGCGCGTATTTTATCGACTCCATGCCAAAATCAAGGCCGGGCAAGCACGCCCGGTAATTATTTTGCCGCCTTGTTTTTATGATAAATCAGACGCAGGCCGTCGAGCAGCAGCGTGTCGTCCAGAGTAATGGAGCGACGGCAATGGGCAATAATGCCCGGCGCTCGCCCGCCGGTGGCGACGAGAGACGCTGTTTCCCCCAGCTCCTCCTCAATGCGCTCGGCCAGGCCGTCGATCATGCAGGCCGTGCCCAGCACCAGGCCGGATTTCATGGAAGCAACCGTGTTGGTGCCGATGACATGCTCCGGCGCGTCGAGCGAGATGTAGGGAAGCTGCGAGGTGCGTGAGACCAGTGCGTCGAGCGAAATGCCGATGCCGGCTGTAATGATGCCGCCCAAAAATTCCCCCTTCGCGTTGATGGCGCTAATGGTGGTCGCGGTACCCAGATCATAAATGATGCAGGGCAGAGGAAAGCGGGCAATGGCGGCGACCGCACCGGCAACCAGATCGGCGCCCAGTTGGGCGGGATTGTCCAGCCGGATGTTGAGCCCCGTCTTAATGCCCGGACCGAGCACCATGGTTTCCAAACCGGTAATCTGGCGCACCGCGCGGCAGATATCGTCGGTGAGCACCGGAACGACCGAGCAGAGAATGGCGCCGTCGAGGTCATCCGGGCGAATGCCGTGGATGCCCAATACGTCGCGAAGCTCAATTGCGTACTGGTCGCTGGTGCGCTCGTGGTCGGTCGCCAGCCGGGCGACCACCTGAAGCTCGTCCCCCGCATACACCCCCAGGGTGATGCAGGTATTTCCCATGTCGATGGCTAACAGCATAATGTATTCCTCTTTTCCTTTCCAAGCGTGAATGACGTTGGCGGATTCGGATGGAGTCGTTTATAGTATAAGGAAAAAAGCGAGAAAATGCAATCGTGCCAAGGCGGTTTTTAAAAAGTTCGGCGGGGATGACAAATTTGTCATGCAGGATGGGCTGAAATCGGTTACAATAGAAGAAAGTAAACTGTCTAAAGTGAGAAAGGACGCGATGCAATGCCAAAACTTGAAATTACCAACATGGTGATGGTGCAGGATGCAGCAACCGGTCGGGTCGTTGTGCAGGAACGGGTGAAACGCTGGTGCGGCATTGCTTTTCCGGGCGGTCACGCCGAACCGGGCGAATCCATTTACGACAGCGCCGTTCGTGAGGTCAAGGAAGAAACCGGTCTGGATATCCGCAACCTGCAAGCCTGCGGATTCATGTACTGGTTTAACAACCAAACGGAGGATAAATACTTTACATACTTTTATAAAACAACGGATTATGAGGGTGAGTTGCTAGACGCGACCGACGAAGGAAAGGTATTTTGGACAAGCCTTACGCAGCTGGACGACAGGAAGCTTGCTCCCAATTTCAAGGAGTATTTGCCCATGTTTTTCGAAGGGAAATACACCGAGGCTTACTGTTCTTGGAACGACGATCAAGAGCTGGACAGGACAAAGGACAATCCGTGGGGGATCGTTTACCGCTAATCAAGGAATGGGGATAGTAGCGTGAAAGATACGTTAGGCTGAGAACAAAGTTAATTTATTTCACGTCCAAATCCACTAAAAAATGAAGGCAGGTTCATTTTGTCTGCTTTACAGACCCAGTGAATTTTATCACAATTTGTGCCGCCGCTCTGGCGGCGGAATGGAGGTTAAAATGAATCAAAAACGTCTGCTCATCGTCGAGGACGATCGTTCCATCGCTCTGGGCTTGGATTATTCGCTGCGTCAGGAGGGGTTCGAGGTTACGCTGTGCACCGGGGTAGCTCAGGCGGCACAGGCCCTGTCCGACAGCCGGTATGATTTGGCGGTGCTCGATTTGTCCTTGCCCGACGGCAGCGGTTACGACGTTTGCCGCCTGGCCAAAGAGCGATGGGATATGCCGGTCATCTTTCTTACCGCCCGCGAGGATGAGACCAGCGTGGTCATGGGGCTGGATATGGGAGCCGACGATTACATTGTCAAGCCCTTTCGGCTGCGGGAATTTATTTCTCGTATTCGCAGCGTGCTGCGTCGGTACGGCGGCACGGCGGGGGTCTATACTTTTGGCAGCGTGCAGATTAACACCGCTCAGGGCAGAGTAACCCGCGAAGGGCGGGATGTGTTTCTCACCGCGCTCGAATACCGTTTGCTCATGGCGCTGGTACAAAACGAGGGCAGCATCCTCTCCCGCAATCAGCTGCTGGAGAGCATTTGGGATGTTTCGGGAGATTTTGTCAACGACAACACCCTGACAGTTTATATCAAACGCTTGCGCGAAAAGGTGGAGGACGATCCCCAGAATCCAACCATCATCCGCACCGTGCGGGGCCTGGGCTACCGCATTGGCGGGCCGGAGGGATAAGAGGACGTATCCGGCAATATTGTTACAGCAAAGGATGGTTTTTATGACTCTTCGTCTTGCCTGCGCCGGGGACAGTGACGCGTTGCGTCAAATCTATGCCCAATACATCGACACTCCGATTACATTTGAATGCTCTCTCCCATCGCAACAGGAATTTGCCGCGCGAGTGGCCGGGATTCTGGAATATTATCCGTATCTAGTATATGAGGAGCAAGGGAGGCTTGCAGGATATGCCTACGCTCACCGGCAGATGGAGCGCGAAGCGTATCGGTGGAACGCCGAGCTGTCGATTTATCTGCATCGAGACTTTGTCTCCCGCGGGCTGGGGCGAAGGCTCTACAGCGCGCTGATAGAGCTGCTGCGCCTTCAGGGAATCCACACGGTTTACGGTGGGGTGACCCTGCCGAACGAACCAAGCGAACGGCTTCATCGTGGCCTTGGGTTTCAATGCGCGGGAGTTTACCGTAGAACAGGCTATAAATGCGGTGCATGGCATGATGTGGCATGGTTTGAAAAGCGTCTTTTGTCCAGCGCCGGCAAACCTGCGCCGGTTCGCTCCCTGCGGGAGGTTTCCGCTCAGGCGGTAAGCGATGTCCTGGCAGGTGATTTTTCAGCATACAGCCATAGCTAGGATGTGTGGAAAGGAAGGAAGTCCCTTGCGTTATTTTCGAAATTCCGATGTGCTCTCTTTGATCAAGCTGCTGCTCGTACTGGCGGCCGCTTGCCTCTTGGGGGCTTTTTTTCTCGGCGGCATGGCGCTGGTTTGGCCGGTGGCAGCCGTATGCGTGCTGTTTTCGTTGGCTGCGGT
>CABQCM010000117.1 GCA_902462665.1 uncultured Oscillospiraceae bacterium
GGAAATACCGTAAAACAAATAACGAAAATTGACCATCAAGGTAATGACGGCGGTGTAAAGCAGACTGGCGTTGGTGGCGAGCAGCTCCACCCCCATAAACTGCATGGTACCCGATAGGGTGGAAGCGGCCAGAAGGGTGGACCAGCCAAAATGGTATCCTTTGGCTGACAGCATCAGCCCGGCGGCAATGCCCATAAACAAATAACACACCAGCACAGGGATGGTGTGAGGAAAAGCGGCGGTTGCCGCCCTGCGGAATCCTTTCATGGAAGCGTTCATCCTTTTTGCAAAATACGTGCGCGGGTTGGCGTCAAAGCATACGCGCATGGCGGCCGCTGGAGGGTACTGAAATCAAGTGACATCATCCGCGCGGCACATAATAAATTATTATAGCACAATGCGTCAAGCCTTGCAACAAAAGGGAGAAGGAAGGCGGCAACGAGTGCCATCCCCATCGTGCGGTAATTTTTATGCCTTGTATAGCGGGAGTTCTTGACTTCCCTGCCTTACCGCGGTATGATGGGGGCGGATGTCCTGTGGGACGAATCACGATTTTTTGCTGGGCGCTCTCGTCCCAACCTGCGAAACGAAAGGCTGTGAGTATCCCATGTTGCTGCGTAATTTCAGAAGACAGCTTGCCTTACTCGTATGCTTTGCCCTGTTTGCTAGTGCGTTTCCGGTTTTTGCGGCGCGGCAGGGGGCAAAAGGAATTCCTTTTTGCCTGTGCGACACCGCCGCGGGTTGGTCGCGCTCGGTGGGCAATTTTACCGCCGACGGAGCAATTTACACCGAATCGCCGTCGAGCCTGCGTTATGAAACCGACGCGCGGCAGGCGGATACCTTTGTGGTGCAGTATCAGCCCACCCAGCCGGTAAACGCGGCGGGGTACGATTATTTTGAATTCGATCTTTATCTTGACCGGGACGACCTGCTTTCCCTGGGCGGCGGGCAGTTAGAGCTGACCTCGTCCGGCGGCTGCGACGTGGAGGAGCTGGCCTTTGATATGAGCTATCTGGCCCGGCAGGGACTGCGAGCGGGATGGAACCATCTTTGTCTACCGCTGTCCGGTGGGACCCTCAACAGCTTAAACGGCGAGTCCTTTGATCCCACACGGGTCAATTTTCTGCGATTTTATCTTTCCGGCATTCCGGCCTCGGCCGGGGAGCTGCTGCTTCGCTTCGACAACATGTTTTTCACCCAGGGGGAGGGCGGCGCTCTGCCTGACATTCAACCGGGGAATTATACCCCGCCAGCGCTGACGATGCAGCGATCGCAACGCCATTACGGCGATCTGGATCAAAGCGGCAAAGCCGACAGCGCCGACGCGCTGTTGGCGCTGCAATACAGCGTGGATTTGATTGCCCTCGATTACGAGCAGTTAGCGCGAGCTGATGTGGACGGTTCCGGCCGTATCGACGCGGCCGACGCACTGCTGATCTTGCAGCATTCGGTAGGGCTGCGGGAGGAATTTACCGTGACGCAGGGGTATCGCCCTGCCAGTACACCCGAGGTGGGAATCAACGGTCCTCATTTGGTCAACCCCTTTTTTGAGGGCGACGAAGCGGTGGTCGCCGTCACCGACGTCATCTATTGGGGCGCCTGCGGGGACGGCCTTACCGACGACAGCATCGCGTTTCAAAAGGCGCTCGCCTACGCCGAATCGCTCGGCGGCGGTACCGTCTTTGTCCCAGCCGGGCGGTATCTGCTGCGGGACAATCTTTCGATTCCCAACGGCGTGACCCTCAAGGGAGACAGTCCGGCGGTAGATGCTGGTAAGGTGGAAGGCACCGTGCTCATGGCCTATGCCGGGCGGGGCGAAGAAAACGGCCGGGCCTTTTTGAGCATGTACGCCGGCTCGGGGGTGGAGAATCTCTCCATCTTTTATCCCGAGCAAACCATGGACGATGTCGTCCCCTATCCCTGGACCATTGACATGACCGAGGTGCACGGCATTTGCGTGCAAAACGTCCGGCTGGTCAACAGCTACCGGGGAATTCGGCTGGGCAACGGCAATGGCAACGCCCTGCAAAACATCCGCGGCGTGGTGGGCACGGTGCTTAAAACCGGCTTGTTCATCGACTATAACGTCGATATTTGCCGTCTGGAAAACATTCTTTTTACTCCCCGATGCTGGATTGGCAGCGGCCTGTCGGATACTGCGGGGATGAGGGCAATGGAAGACTATGTGCGCGCCAACGCCACCGGCTTTCAAATTGAGATGGTAGACTGGACCTATCTGACCGACATCACGGTTGAGGGTTGCGCCGTGGGGATTCATACCTCCCGTTCGACCATCCGGGAAAACGGAGGCTCGCCCAATGGGCAGATGTACGGGATTCGCCTGCTTGACTGTGTCACCGGGCTGTATTTGCAGTATGTCAACCCCATCGGTCTGATGGTGACGAAGGGGGAGATTACTGCCGAGGCGCCGGTGGTATTGTCACAGGAGTTTGAGGCCACCCTGTCTCTCAACGCCATGACCCTCCAAAGCATGGGCGCGCCGGCCTTGGAAAATCGGGGTACGGGCGTCGTGACGCTGGGAAACTGTACGGTGGAAGCGTCGACTGACTCCGCTTCGGCTGCGCCGGCGGCTCTGGCGTGCGCGGGCGGGCGTATGTCGGTGCTCGAGAGTACCATTGCGGGACCGGGCAGCCACGTGGAAGCGGCGCAGGCCTGCGAAGGGGTTTGTCTGCTCAACTGTACCTTGGACGGTGAGCCGCGTCTGAAGGGTCAAGTTTCGGTCATGCGGGACGAGTCTTTGTCTGCTCCCAAAATCCCGGAGGATTTTCGATATGTCGAGCAGCGCGTTACCAAGCCGGCCGGCAATTCGTTTATTGACGTTTCTCTCTCCCCTTATTTAGTGGCCCCATCCCGCACCGAGGATTGCTCGGCCGGTTTGCAGCGGGCCATCGACGAAATGTATGCTTTGGGCGGCGGAGTGGTCTATGTTCCGGCTGGGATCTATACCCTCAGCCAGCCCGTCACGGTTCGCCCGGGAGTGGAACTGCGCGGCTCAAGCGACGCGCCGCACCACTCGCAGGTACCGTCCACCGTCTTCTATACCGATTACGGGCGGCTCCAGCCTGACGCTCAGGCTCTCATCACCCTGGAAGGGCGAGCGGGCGTCAGTGGCTTCAAGGTCATGTACACCGGCCAGGGAACGGGGGTAACCGACATGGTTCCCTATGCCTGCACCATTCGGGGAGCGGGTATGAATGTTTATATATTGAATGTCGATTTGGTCAACGCCTACGTTGGCGTGGATCTCGACACCCTTCGCTGCGACGGTCACACGGTCAACGGCCTGACCGGCGCGCCGCTGCGCCATGGCGTGGTGGCGGGGGGCGGCAGCGTGGGCGGCCTGGTGCGCGACGTGCAGTTCAATCCTCACTATTACACAGACAACAGCCGGTATGGCGTGAAAGAGGTTACCATCGCGTCGGTGTTTGAGTACCAGATGCATCACGCCGAGGCTTTCGTGGTGCGCGACACGGTGGGACAGATGATGTACAATAATTTTGTCTACGGCGCGCTCAGCGGCCTGTCGATCGAAGACGGAGCGGACGTCTGCGTGCTGGGACACGGCACCGATGGAGGAAACCAGTCGCTCACCGCCTCGGGCACGCCCAAACGGCCGGTAACTTTGGTAAACAGCCAATTGGTGGTGGTCGGCGCTTATGGGGATATCATGACCTACGTCCGGCTGGCCGAGGATTTTACAGGGCGGCTTGACCTCATTCAGACCAACCTGTGGGGAACCCCCGTGCGTGCTGTCGAGGCGGCGGGTGGCGCTGTGCGCATGACCCAGGGCAATCTTTTGCGCTGCGGCGTGTTCGGCATTGTCAACACGGCGGCCGACACCGCCGTGTCGGGCATGTGCTTTTCCCAGCCGGACGTGGCTTTTGACTGGTATCTCGACTCAGACGCCGTCGCGGCGGCCGCCTTTGGTAATCTTTACGCCTCCGATGGAGGACGTGGCAGAGCGGCCGATTTGGCCGGTGTGCTGCGCGGCACGGATTTTGAACAGGAGTGAAAAAATTGCTAAACATTGTATTGGTTGAGCCGGAAATCCCACAGAACACCGGCAACATCGCGCGCACCTGCGCGGCCACCGGCTCCCGGCTTCATCTGGTGCGGCCGCTGGGCTTTGAAATCGACGATCGCAAGCTCAAGCGAGCGGGGCTGGATTATTGGCATCTGCTCGATATCACCTACTACGACGGGCTGGAGGATTTCTTTCATCAAAACGAGGGCCGCTTTTTCTATTTTTCCACCAAAGCGCCCCGCACCTACTGTGAGGTAAGCTACCGCGACGGGGATTATCTGGTCTTTGGCAAGGAAACCGCCGGCCTGCCGGAGGAGCTGCTGCGCAGCCATCCCGACGACTGCGTGCGCCTGCCCATGATCGAAGGGGCGCGCAGCTTGAATTTGTCCAATACCGTGGCGGTAGGGGTATTCGAGGCCCTGCGCCAAACCGGCTTTGCCGGATTAAAGGGGGAGGGACAGCTTACCCGGTTTTCCTGGGATGACTAGCGCCCGATTCGTCGGTAATCTTTCGCGGATTGGCTTTGCCGGATGCGAGAATGCGGCGGCGACATTGTCAAAGCATTGTCAATCTTACCAGAAAAATTTTGCCATCCGCTTATGAATCCAATAAATTACCAAACTTTTTTGTGAATAGGCGCACACTACTTGAAAATTGGGGAATGATACATTACAATGACATGGATTAACGATATCCCTCAGAAGCGACATCGAATCTGTAAAAAAGGGTGAAGGAAAGTTATGAATCATCTCAACAAAAAGACCATTGAGGACATCGACGTTAAGGGGAAAAAGGTACTTGCCCGCTGTGACTTTAACGTGCCGCTCGACGGGGAGACCATCACCGACGATAAGCGCATTCGCGAGTCGCTGCGCACCATCCGTTACCTGATCGACAACGGCGCAAAGGTGATCCTTTGCTCTCACCTGGGCCGCCCCAAGGGTGAGTTTAACATGAAATATTCTCTCGCGCCGGTGGCCAAGCGTCTGAGCGAGCTGCTCGGGCAGGAGGTCAAGCTTGCTTCCGACGTGGTGGGCGAGAGCGCTAAGACGCTGGCCGCTGGTCTGGCGGAGGGCGAAGTTCTGTTGCTGGAAAACGTCCGCTTCCATAAGGAGGAGGAAAAGAACGATCCCGAGTTCAGCAAGCAGCTTGCTTCCCTGGCTGAGATTTACGTCAACGATGCGTTCGGCACCGCGCACCGTGCCCACGCTTCGACCGCCGGCGTGGCGGCTTATTTGCCGGCTGTGTGCGGCTATCTGATTCAAAAGGAAATTGAGATCATGGGCGGCGCGCTGGAAGATCCCAAGCGTCCCTTCGTCGCGATTCTCGGCGGGGCCAAGGTCTCGGATAAAATCGGCGTGATTACCAACCTGCTCGACAAGCTGG
>CABQCM010000118.1 GCA_902462665.1 uncultured Oscillospiraceae bacterium
CGGGCCGTGGCCAGGGTCGCCCCCCGGGGATTGATGATATAGCAGGCATTTTTCTCCCTTTGCTGCCGCAGCAGTTCCAGAGTCACAGCCGAATCCTTTCCTCCACCAATGGGAATCAAACACCCATCCAGCGGCAGGGGCTCTCCGCCATTAGGGACTGCCTCCCCCTCGGAAAAAATGGTCATAAACTCCGCCTCATCGGCAGGAATGGAATTGACGTAAAAGAACTCGCCCAGGCCATAAAAATATTGCTTTTTCCACCAGGATATGCTCTTTGCATCCAACGCACCTGCGCGCACGCGCACGGTAGGAGAACAAGTAATTTTCCAATAGCTGACCAGTTCAACCATACCAAGGTAAAAAATGAGCTTTTTGACCACAGCATAGTCCAACGCACGGCCGGGGAAATCCTGCCTTTTGGGAATACTCCAATGAGGACGGAAGGTCTGTAGTCCCGGAATGGAAAAGGTATAGGTTATATCCAGCCGATCAGCAGATTCCACCGCATCGGCGCGTTCATAAATAAATTCGGGGTATTGTTGTCTGCATTCGTTATAGGTCATAAACGAGTGCCTCCTTCCACGGTCATATGCCAATCCAGCGCACGCTGCAGGATATGGAGCGACTCTTACAAGACGCTGCTTGATGTATATTCCCGCGTCTTTCCCCATATTCCCAAACCATTATACCCTTCCCGGTCGGTCAACGCAAGGGGAATCCTGTAAAAACAACGCAAAGCGCCCCATACGGATTTCCGTTTGGAGCGCCGGTTGCAGTTTTATTTCGGGTTAGCGGCTGACCTCTTCCAGCGCGATGCGCGACCAGGTCCACAGTCTTTGCGGCTCGTAGCGCACGGTGCTGATATCCTTGAGGATGAGTTCTAGACCGAGCCCATTGTCCCGCGCGGCCTGTACGGTGCGGCGGATATCGGCACGAATTTCCTCCTCATCCATGGTATCCTTCGCCACCAGGGCGGGATTGGGCTTGTTACTCATGATATATTCTTTCGGCAGGTTTTGCGCAAAGTTTTCTCGATTGCTCCACGGACTGCAGGAAACCTTGCGAATTTTGGGCATCTTTGCGATAATATCCAGACGGTCGTCCAAACGGTCGCAGCAGCCGTAATAAATCGCGCCAAAGTATGGGAAAATACGCTGCATATAGGGTACCTCAAACTCCTCGGTGATCTTGGGAGACACCGAGGAAAAAAGCTGAGCCAAACCAAAGGCCCAAACGTTTTCCGAGGTAGGATGGTCGACGTCGCAGCCTGGACGCGGCAGGTCGTCGCAGTAAGTATGGGAACAATGACACAAATGGGTATAGCAGTCAAAAAGCCCTTGTTCATTCATTTGCTCAATCGTTGCAATCATGCCCACGGTCAGTTTCTCCATGATAGCATGCATTAATTCCGGGCGATCCATCAGCTCAATATAGCAGTTTTCCACGCCCATCCATTGGGTAATGGTATCCCACAGCCCCAGATGCAGGGTATGGCCGACCATCTTAAAGGGAATGATGCCGTCAAACAAATCCGTAGCTTCAGCAATAATTTGCGCCTCAGCCTCTTTGTTCAGCCGCACGGTAGGGATTTTGATCTTCTCAACGTCCTCCATGCTTTCAAACTGATTCTCAAAAGACATTCCGCGCACCGCGCTCGTCTCGTCGTAGACCTTGGTTTCGTTGTGGATAGCCACGCCAAAGCCGCTGTTTTCAATTGGTCTGGCCAGAGTAATGTAAGGATCCAGCACCATGTCGGCAGGCATACGCTCCCACTTATATAAAGTTTGGCGAAGCCATGTCTCTACCCAGCGCCAATATGGGTCGCCAACCTGGCATTGCAGCGAACCGTCCACATCCATTTCATTCCATGGAATCTGGTCGATCATCAGCATCGGCCGCTGCATCTGACCTCGATTCAGGCTCAGCCACAGCTCTTTTCTCTCCTTTTGCACCGGAAGCGCCGCATATTCGGCATACCGCTTGGCCAAGGTACGCAATACCTCTTTGTCCTGTGCTGTCAAACTCATTTTACTCTCCTCCAAACCATCTCGTCATATCGTAAGATATTTTTAACCCCATCGCCATTGTCAGGCTGGAGTAAAAATCCGAAGAAATGATTTTAGTTCCCTTTGAGCCAATCAATGTATTCCTCCATGCATATGCCCTTCTCCTGCATGGTTAAGGCGTGCTTGGCCCCCACGTAGCGATAGTGCCACGGCTCGTACGTTACCTTAGTAATCGACTGCTTCTCCTTTTCATATCGCAGAATAAAACCATACTCGGCCGCATGTTCTTTGAGCCATTTCCCTGCCTTGGTATCGGCAAAAGACGTCTCGACCGAATTAAAATCGACCGCCAGACCAAGCTGATGCTCGCTGGTGCCAGGGCGCGCGACATATTGTGCGGCGTCCGCCTCGGCCTCCGCTTGACTCAAGGAAGGATTTTCCCGCTTGGAACGATCAACGCGATTGTTATAAAGCCGATTTTGCTTGCTGTAAGAGCGGTATCCCGATACCGCCCATAAACTGACACCATCTTTTTTGGCCGCCGATACCATCGCGTTATAGGCCGAATAAGCCCGGCTATCGAGCGATTGGTCGTTACCCAATGATTTCAAATCATCCGGCTTCCAGTCCTCACCGATGGTATGATCGGGATTGACTAAAAACAGATTCCAGTCGTTAAGCTCGGCAGCAAGTTCCTCGCGAGTATACCCACCGACTTTGGAACTCGTGCTCGAGCTGATTTTGGAGGTGGTGCTGGAACTATCTTTGGAGCTTACAGTAGAGGAAGCGTCGGAGGAAGATGAGACGGCGGGCACCTTACTATCGGGAGCGGCATCCACCACCGTCGCCGTATCAGAACTGAGAACGGAGTTCCCCGCCACGCTCTGAGAAGATCCTTCCTCCCCGACCGCCGGAGCGCTGGAACGCGTAACTAAAACAGCCAGACCTGCCACCACGGCAAAAGCGGCCAGCGTAATGAGCCCATATAATATTGTATTTTTCCTGTTCATTATTATCACCTAATCTTTTCCACGCAAAAAGGTCCCTTTCTATCGAGATTGACACGAGGTTGCGCTATATCAAATTACCGCAAAAAAGAACAAAGATAGCGCATAACAATTTTCTCACACCAGCATCTCTCATTTGGAACGTTGTTGTTCTATTGGCGGTAACATTATATCAAACCGCGCCATAGAATAAAAGCGTATTTTGAGAAATAAACCATGGCGAATCAAAGATATTGCCTGCCCCCTCGTATATTTCAAACAAGCTTTTGCATAAAAAGCACCCCCTCCCTATTTATAATAGGAAATGGAGGCATCGTTTCTATATGCGGGCTTCCATCAAATTTGCATCAAATCGACTCAATCAAAAACCGACAGGAACGTATTGCCCCTGTCCCTGTCGGCTTTCAAACAATCAAATATATTCCTTTTAAAATTCTGCAACCAACCCAACGCTATATTGTAAAATCAACAAAGCGTCGACTGCGTCAACCTTTCCATCAAAATTAGTGTCGGCAGCGCACCATTTCAATCCATCCAGCTCAACGAGCTGAACGGAATGCTGAAGCGCCAGCAATGCGTCCGCAGCGTCAATGTTACGACTGCCATCAATATCCCCTGCGATAAACAACAATGTGGTGATTTCCTGCGAGTCCATATACAGAGTCAAGACAGCGCCGGTTGGCACCACATCCTCGGGAGCAAGCGCATTACCATCCATCGTTATGGCGGCAACCTCCTGCGTTACGCCAAGCTGCTGCAAAAGCTGGGCACAGGTAATATCCAGCTTGATCGCCATACAGCCCTGCGCAGCAGCAGCGCCAAAGGTAAAAGCAAACGAAGATGGATTGGCAACATTGTCCCCGCCGAGGGTTACAACATAGCTTCCCTGCACGCGCTCGGAATCAATCGGGAAAGAGCGGCGGTTGATTCCCTGCGTCACATCCTCCCACTGGCCGACGTAAAGAATTTCTCCCTCCGCCGCACCATCCCGACGTTGGCACAGCACGGTCACAAGCTGGTCCTCACCCGGACTTTGGCAGAAAAACACGACATCGACCTGCTCTTGCGCCTGCAAAACGCTAATGACCTGCACCGCAGGTGCATTCTCTTGCGCTGCCACCGCCCCAGTGATTGAAATAAGCAACAGACCAATGCATACAAAGAACGAAAAAATACGCTGTTTCAAAAAGAAATCCTCCCTGGAAATAAAAGAATCAAAAGGTTACGGCAACTCGTTTCCATCTTTCGCTCACTTTTTCAAGGGTGTTTTCCGCACAAACAGAACCCCCACCGTGCCAGGCCCGCAATGAGCCGAGATAACACACCCGGCATGGGTTACATGCACCTCTTGAAAATATCCCGTTTCCTGTACCTGACGCACCACCGCATCCTCCATCGGTTGCGGCATGCCCGAATGAGTCACAAAAACCCAGCGCGGGTCAATATCCTCCAAATCCCGCAGCTTGTCCATTGTATAATTATGCTGACAAACCGGCAAAGCGCCGCGGTATTTTTTTGATACGCCCATAACGCCATCCGCAACCTGAATCGAGGGCTTAATTTTCAACAAATTGGCGCCAAAGGCCGCCACAGCCGAACAACGGCCGCCCGAGCGGAGATACTCGATAGCGTCAATGACAAAGGACGCGTCAACCCGCGAAACCAGTTCCTTGGCCCGAGAGGCGATATCCGACGCCGAAAGCCCTTGCGCGGCCATTTCCGCAGCATGAACGACAACCAAACCAATACCGGTGGACAAATTGCGTGAATCGACCACGAAAACATCTTCGTATGGCTCAGCCGCAATGCATGCGTTTTGGTGAGTACTTGACATCTCGCTACTTAAATTGATGTGCACCACCGCTTTTCCCTGCGAACTCAGCCGTGCAAACAAAGCGGTATAATCCTCAATATTGGCCGCGCTTGAGCGAGCCAGCTTGCCAGTACGAGAGTAGTAATCGTACAGCGCCTGCGGTTGAACATCCACGCCGTCGCGGTAAGTCTTTCCGTCCATTTCGACATAAAGAGGGACGACCTCAATACCAAATCGCGCAATTAATTCTGGGGAAAGATCCACCGTGCTGTCTGTAGTAATGACAACCTCTTTGGGCCGGTGTGTCAGTCTGCTTCCAGTAAACATCCTAATTTTTTCATGCTGCCAGCATGCGAGGCCAATACCATTTGCGGTATCAATATACCATCGCCCCCGGGCAAACCGTATCCTTTAAAAGTTCAAGCATAACGACCGCTCTGCGGTCATTATATCATGGATGACGAAAAAAAACAACGCCTATTGCAACATTAAAAATTGGGGAAAGCGTTGCATCGAATGCTTGCCACAGGACAACGCCATCCTTAATAAGTCGCCCAAAGTTTCCTTGTACCCTATTCGTTTTCCCAGTAGTTGGCGT
>CABQCM010000119.1 GCA_902462665.1 uncultured Oscillospiraceae bacterium
CCCGGGCTGTTGGCTCGCCAAGCTTAGAGCGAGCCGTTTTTAGGGGAGAGGGGAATTTGTGCGCCGGTATGGCGCTTCGGAATCTGGGAAGGGAGGCGCTCCTCCTTATCCCGCATACTAAGGGGGACAAAGAAAATGCAGCTTGCAAAACCGCTGGGGGTACAGCTTTATACCTTTCATGAGGATGTGACGTCCGACTACATTGGCACCCTGGAGCGCATCGCCGCGCTCGGCCTGCAGGGAATCGAATTTTTCGGCGGCTTTGTGATACCGGCCGAGGAATTGCAGTTTCATCTGGAGCGGTTGGGGCTCCAGGCTGCTGGTTGGCACATCGCTCTGGAGGATTTTTTAGAGCGGTATGACGAGACGGTAGCCTATCACCAACGCATTGGCAATCGTTTGGTGACCATCCCGGCTTATCCGATGGAGACCATGGAGGATTTGGACCGACTGGTATCCATTGTAAACGATTTGTCCCCCCGACTGCAGGCCGATGGCCTGACGTTAGGGTATCACAACCATACCCATGAGTTTCGCCGCTTTGACGGGCGCTACGGTCTGGATCTTTTGGCGGAGCGGTGCGCCGATACCCTGCGTTTGGAGCTTGACCTTTACTGGGTGCACCAAAGCGGGGTGGATCCGCTGGAATATTGGCGGCAGCATCGGGCGCAGACCAACCTGATTCATCTTAAGGATGGCTTGGGCGGCGACAATTTTACCGCGTTGGGCGGCGGATTGGTCGATGTTCCGGCATTGATTCAGGAGGCCGCTGACAGCGCCGTCGAGTGGATTCACATTGAAAACGACGCGCCCAAACCGTCCGCACTGGAAAATGTGGTCGAAAGCGTGCGGTATCTCGAGCAGCTTTAAGCGCAATGTTATCTCAAATCAATGATTACTTCGCCGGGAATTTCCCGGCGTTTTGGAAAGGCTGGTAATAAAAATGAAATTAGGCGTACTGACCGTGCCTCTTTATTCCATGCCGCTGGGCAAGGCGCTGGAATACATTCGCTCTCTCGGGGCTGAAATGGCTGAAATCGGCTGCGGCGGGTTTCCCGGCAAGGGGCATTGTGACCCGGCTGTGCTGCTGCACGACGACAACGCCATGGCGGATTTTAAAAAGATCATCGACGATTCGGGCATGACCATTTCGGCCTTTTCCTGCCACGGGAACCCGGTTCATCCCAATCAGGAGATCGCAGCGCAGTTTGACCGCGATTTGCACGACGCGGTTCTCATGGCTGAGGCGATGGGGGTGCACCAAATCAACACCTTCTCGGGCTGCCCGGGTGACTGCGCCCAATCTCAGCGGCCCAACTGGGTGGTCTGTCCTTGGCCGAACGATTTTTTGGAGATTCTGGACTATCAGTGGAACGAGGTGCTCATCCCTTATTGGAAGCAGTTTGCCGAGTTCGCCAGCCAGCACGGGGTCAATAAGATTGCGTTGGAGCTGCATCCGGGCTTCTGCGTTTACAACGGCGACAGCCTGCTTCGCCTGCGCGAGGCAGTGGGCGGCAGTATCATTGGCGCCAATCTCGACCCCAGTCATCTCATCTGGCAGGGCATTGACCCGGTTGCTATGATTAAGCGCCTGGGTGGGGACGCGATTCACCACTTCCACGCCAAGGATACCCGCATTGACGCCGCCAATCGCGCTTTCACCGGCGTGCTGGACACCAAGCCCTATGCGGATGAGCTGAACCGTTCGTGGATTTTCCGAACCGTGGGTTATGGAAACGATGCCGATTTTTGGAAGGATATCATTTCGGCTCTGCGCATGGTGGGCTACGATTGGGCCATCAGCATTGAGCATGAGGATTCCCTCATGAGCGGACCGGAAGGGCTGCGCAAGGCTTGTGCTTTCCTCAAGGATATCCTCATTGAGGAGCCAGCCGGGGATATGTTTTGGGTTTGATGAAAAACGGCAGGCAATGGGACGTCAGCGGTAAGGCGAGGAGAGTCGAGCACAAACCGCCCCTCATGCCCAATTTTTGAAGCTTTTCGGCTTACCGTCATGGACAGGCGCTAGCCTATCTGCTTCCGTCGTACCAAAAATCCTCTAACAATAGCCCATGAGAGGTGCCACGCAGTTTTAAGAGAGCAGATTTTTGCGTATTGCGAAGAAAAAATCGAGCGCACACTGGCGTATTCGGGAGGATTTTGATATGGCAAGACCGCAAATCTGCCTCTTAAAACCGATTTGGGTTCGACTCTCCTCGCTTTAAGGATACCGCCGTTTTGCGTATATTGTCCGAGGTCGTTGGTCGGGGAAGCTCATGCTGTTGAAAAAAGGGCAATATATGGCTGGTTCGCCGCAAAATTGGCGTTGAAAAACGAAGGCTTGTCTGCTACACTAAAGAAAGAATTTTAATCTTGATCCGGAAGGGAATGTGCGTCATGTCAGTTACATCGGCTATTATCGGCTGCGGCGGTATGGGCGAGTGGCACTATCACCAGATCACCGACAATATTCCAGAAATCCAGCTCAAGGGTGTTTATGACATCCGTCCGGAGCGTCTCGAGCAGCTGCGCGGGGCGGGGGTGCCGGTCATCGGTAGCCTGGAAGAGGTTCTAAACGACCCTGCCATTGAATTGGTCACCATTGCGACCCCCAACAATTTTCATGCTCCGTTGGCTATCGCCTGCATGGAGGCCGGTAAAAATGTGGTATGCGAAAAGCCGGTGACCATGAACGCGGCCGAGCTGACCGAGGTCATCGCCGCAGCCGAACGCTGTGGTAAGGTGTTTACCGTGCATCAAAACCGCCGGTGGGACGCGGACTTTGTGACCATTCAGGAAATTGTACGTTCCAACGTTATCGGAAAGCCTTACATGATCGAAAGCCGGGTGCAGGGCTCCCGTCGGGTGCTGTGCGGTTGGCGCGGTTATGCGGAGAACGGCGGCGGAATGCTGCTCGACTGGGGCGTGCATCTGATCGACCAGCTGCTTTGGCTGGTGGATTCCCCGGTGACGCAGGTCTACTGCCAGATGTTTGCCCTGATGCCGGGCGTGGTGGTAGATGATAATATGAAGCTGCTTATGCGGTTTGAAAATGGCTTGTCGGCGCTGGTAGAGGTGTCCACCAACTGCTTTATTTTGCAGCCCCGCTGGCACATGTCCTGCGAGATGGGCACGGCGGTCATCGACGACTGGGCGGTCAACGGCAAAATGGTGCGTCTGACCAACGAGGACGAAATGGCTTGGGAAGAAAGCATTGTCTACACCGAGGCCGGGCCGACCCGCACGATGGCCCCACGCCCGCCCGAGACGACCGAAACGCTGGCTTTGCCTGCCGTGAAGACCGACCTGCGCAACTTCTACCGCAATGTGGTGAAAGCCATTCGGGAAGGGGATGAGCTGATTGTCAAGCCGGCCGAGGCTTTGCGGGTCATGAAGGTAGTCGACGCCTGCTTTGAGAGCCAGCGCACCGGGGCGGCAGTGGTCTGCCGGATTTGATTTGTGTGTTTTCCCGTGTTATTTGTGATAATAAAAACAGCGCGCCGCATCGGCGCGCTGTTTTTGTATCTTTACCATCACCTGACAAGGAAAAACGCGGGTTTCCGGCGTAAAAACGGTTTCTGGCAGTGCTGTCCTCATTGCTGGCTGTCGCCGCTTCATCGGCCCCTCTTTTTCACAGTTGAACCAGAGCAAAAGGGCGGGTCGCCCCGGCCGCAGGCAAATGTCGAGAATGCTGTGATCTCTTTTGACCGCCGGCAGGCGCATATCCTTGTTATGAGGTAATATCAACGACTCCGCATAACGCTGAATGTTGATTTTTGAATTGCATTACTATGACGAGCTGGGCAGCGCGGCAATCGCATTGGCCACAGCGGCGAATACAGGGGCGGCCGAGCGGGAGCCGGAAGCGCCCCCCTCTGCGAGAATCGTCACCACAAATCGGGGAGATTCGGCGGGGAAAAATCCAGTAAACCAGGCTTGGGTAACGCGGCTTCCGTCTTTGGAAAGCAGACCGGTCTGCGCGGTTGCAGTTTTTCCTCCCGCCCCGCCGGTGAGCGGCTGTGCCGCGCCGCCTGTGCCCGATTCGATGACCTCAATCATCATGGAACGCAGGGCTGCCGCCGTCTCTGCGCTCATAACGCGTACCGGCTCGCTGGAGGCATGGTCGGATGGTTGGCCGTTGATATCGGTGGTCCGCTGAATCAGCCGGGCGGGGGTGAACATACCGTCGTTGACAATAGCGCCGGTCATCAACGCGATTTGAACCGGTGTCGTCAAAAGGCTGCCTTGCCCCAAAGAGAAATTTGCCAGCGCCGCCGGAACCGCCAAAAGCTCGTCCAGCTCGGGCAGTACTCCAGCCGAGGATACCATACCGTCGCACAGCGCGGTTGGCTGTCCCATCCCTAAGGAGCAAGCCATGTCAAAGACGTTTTGAGCGCCTACCTTGGCGGCAAGCTGAATAAAGTACGTGTTGCAGGATTGGGAAAGAGCTTCGCTCATGGTAAGCGCGCCGTGTCCGTCGGCCTTATGGCAATGGAAGGTTTGGCCGCGGCAATTAATTTGTCCGGTGCAGACATAGCTTTCTAGGGGATCAATTCCCGCCTCGAGGGCGGCGGCCGCCACGCAAAGCTTAAACACCGAGCCGGTATTGTAGGCCGAGAACACCCGGTTGAGCAGCGGCGAGCCTTCGGCGGAAAGGGCTGCGCCCACATTTTCGGGGGAGTAGACGGGAAGACTGACCGAAGCAAGGATGTCGCAGGTGGAGGCGTCGAGAACCAGCACTGCCCCGGTATCCAGCAGCCCGGTAACCGCACGCTCCACCGCGGCTTGAATCTCCCGATGTAAGGTGAGAGTAACGCTGCCCTGGGACGAGACTTCCAGTGCATCGAGAGTCGGATTGACTCCAAGCAGTGCGCCGCCGCGGGCGTTGGCCGCGAAGCGAATGCGGGAAGGGCCTTCGCGGCAAAGCAGCGTTTCATATGCCGCTTGGATTCCGCATACCCCTTTGCCTTCGGAATCCAGATAGCCAATCAGATGCACAGCGGTGGGAGAGTCGTTGTATTGCTTTGCGTGACGCACCGTCAGAGAACCTTCGGCCGAAAAATCATCCGGGACCTCCAGCAGGATGGGTTTGCCAGTTTTGAGACGTTCGAGGGCCTGCTGCGCCGCATTTTTATCCAGAGTGCGGTAGAGCTCGGTCGCGACCGACGGGGTAGCGGTCAAAGCGGCGAGGGAGACGGTGTTTTGGTTGGTCAAGGGGAGACCGTTGCGGTCGAAAATGGTACCGCGTTCGCGGGGAAGCGAAAGGGAGATGGTTCCTTGCGCCGTCGATGCTTTGGCGGTATGGTCGGCGGTAATCCAGAGTATGCGGCCGGCGGCCAGCATCAACAGCCAGGTAAAGAGAATACCGGCGGTCAAAATTCGTTGTTTCACAGCATGTCTGCCTTTCTCTCCGGGGGG
>CABQCM010000120.1 GCA_902462665.1 uncultured Oscillospiraceae bacterium
TTTACAGAATGATTTATCTGGTCCGGTATACCGCGCTTTCTTTTTCACTCCAGAGAACGCCACATATTTCTCCCCGCTGCCTCGGGCGCACAGCGGTAATGGCGCTGCGTTCGCCGCCTGGTTTGGGGATGGAATGCTTGTTTTGTCATTATACATCAACCGTTTTCTGGCGGCAAGAGGTTCATTTCATGAAATACCGGAAAGAGCAGCACGATGCGGTGTGAGATCGTTCAGGAAACTGAAATATAAGCAAAGGATCCGGAAATCTTACGCAGATACGGCGGTCAAGAATGCGAGCCTTCTAGCGGAGTATATGGCAAACCAATGGAAAGGGCGACCCGACAGACGGGTCATGGATCATGGTGACATCGGCGCGTTTACGAACGGCAAAGAGCGGTCTCTGTGCGGCGGGCGAACCGTACTTCCATGTTTGACGTGGATGCAAAGATCATAGGGACTGGTCCGCATTGGAAATATCGCCAGCCGAGCCGGTGAGTGGTGATTCTCCGGTCGAAATGGGGGCACAGAAATCTGGTTTGGCCGTTCACCAGATCCAAGAGATGCTTCCACTCCCCGACCGCGCTGTAAAACTTGACTTGCGTCAGAGATCCCGAAGCTGTTCCAGCAATCTTTGCACCTTGCCGTCATCCACCCTTCCCTTGGCCAGAGAGAGCACCTGGGACAGGGTCATGTTGGCCGCCATGGCCAGCAGAGGCGAACGCGCGAGATCAGGAAATTCTCGCACAAAAATTTGCTTTGCCTTGGGATTCTGTAAAATTTGTGCAACCCGAATGTTGCCGTGATTTAGTTCCATTGTCAGTACCGTGCCTTTGTCCTGCAAAGGCTTCCTTTCATTCCAAAGTTAACGCTCCTGCCGCGGTTGCTCTGGCGGCGAGGGAGTATTTCATTCTATGCCCGTTTCTCCCGGCAAGTGCGATTTCAAAACAATAAAAAACGCCGAAAAAAGGCATTGTTCCCATGCGCTCCGCTGCGCGGAATTTTTTCCACCCGGCGGGACAAACTAGAACAACAGGATAATGGGCTTTCACCGCGTACTTTACAAAAGCGGTTTGGAATCCAAGCGCAATGGAAAGGCATGGGATACAGCATGGGACATTCATCACAACGCGCCGTACCGGCGCAGACGGGACGGCGGCTGGCAGGACAGGTAAAAGCAGACCGCCGCGCTTTGCTCAAGGCTTATCGCATCGTGGTCGAGGGAGAACGCCGCGGCGCGGAGGAATGGTTGAGAGACAACTATTATCTGCTCGAACGCGCGGCCGCGTCGGCCCAGCGGGATTTGAAAAGGCTGCCCGCGCTGCCCTGCCTTGACGGCCGGCCGGTGATTTACGATTTGTGCGAGACGGCGGTGCGCTCTGAGCGGGGAGACCAGACGCTGGAACAGGCCTTGTGTGAAAATCTCGAGGCCTGCGGCGGGGAATTTTCCTCCCGCGAGCTGGAACTGTGCGGCCTCTTTTTGCAGACGGCCTTGATTCACCAGGCGGCCGCCAGCCTCCACCGTGAGGACAATGCCTTTGGCCATGCGGTCGAGGGGATTCGCCAGGTGACTTCGCTGGACGTCGAGGAGCTCATCGCCCGCTTCTGCCCGCTTGAGAAGCTGCTCGCAGATGATCCGGCCGGGGTATACATGGCCATGAGCAAGGAGACCCGCGCGCTCTACCGGCGAACCTGCGCCCGCCGTGCGCAGAAGGAGGGAATCTCCGAGGCGGATTTTGCCCGCCGCGCGTTGTCTCTCTCGCAAAAGGAAACCGACCCCCGCCGCCGGCATGTGGGGTATTTTATTCTGGAAACCGACCCCAAACGCGCGGCCCTGCGCCGCCGCGGCCGGCTGATGCTCTGGCTGCGCGCGCTGCTTCCGCTGGCGGCTGCGGCTGTCCTTGCCTGGCTGCTGGGCGCGTGGTGGCTCACGGTGTTGCTTTATCTTCCCCTCTTTGCCATCCTTCGGCCGGGAATCGAGTGGCTGTCGGTCAAAGGGGTCTCACCGGCAATGCTGCCCCGCATGGAGTTGGACGGCCGGGTGCCCGAGAGCGCGCCCACCCTCGTCACCGTTTCCTGCTTGTTACCCAAGCCGGACGGGGCGGACGAGCTTTGCGCCCATCTCGAGGCCCTCTGGCGGGGCTGCGGTGTAGGGGATATCCGCTTTTGTCTGCTGGCCGACCTCAAGCAATCCGAGCTGCCCCGACGACCGGAGGACGCGCCCGCTATCGAAGCTCTGGCCAAGGGAGTGGAGCGGCTCAACCAGCGGCACGGCGAGCACTTTTATCTCTTTGTGCGCCCCCGCGTCATGGTCGCTACCCAAAACGCCTACGCCGGATGGGAGCGCAAGCGGGGCGCTATCGCCCAATTGATTCGCTATACCCGTGGAGACCAAGTGGATTTTCTGCGGGTGGTGGGGGACTCCCGCTTTCTGCCCCGCGTCAAATACATTGTCGCGTTGGACGCGGATACCCGCCTTCAGATGGATGCGGCGGCCGAGCTGGTCTCGATTGCCGAGCATCCCCTCAACCGGCCGGTGATCGACCGCAGTCGCGGTGTGGTCACGGCTGGTTACGGCATCATTGCTCCCCGCGTGGAAACCGACATTCATTCGGCCGGGCGCACCTTCTTTTCCCGCATCATGACCGGGGCGGGCGGGGTGTCGGCCTACGATACCGTGTCGGGTAATTTTTATGCCGACTGCTTTGGCCGCGGCATTTTCGCCGGCAAAGGGCTGATCGACGTGGTGGCTTTTCTGGAATGCATGGAGGGCGCGCTGCCCCGCGAACGGGTGCTCAGCCACGATGTGATTGAAGGAGGCTTTCTGCGCTGCGCCTTTGCCTCCGATGTGGCCGCCACCGACGGCTGTCCGGCTGCCGCCGACGCCTGGAATATGCGCCAGCACCGCTGGATTCGCGGGGATGTGCAGAATATTCTGTGGCTTTTTGGCCGCATTCCCGACGAACGTGGGGTGCGGCGCAATCCCTTTGACGCGCTCACCCGCTTTTTTCTTCTGGATAACCTGGTGCGGGCGTTGACCGACGTCGCCATCCCGGTTCTTCTCATCCCTGCCCTCTTTTTGCCGGGCGATTGGGCGCTGGTGCTCGTTTGTATCGCGGCTTCTGCGGCGTCCGGCCTCTTTTCGGCGATTGGTTCGCTGGTGCGGGGCGGCCTCTCGATGCTCTCACGCCGGTATTATTCCCACGTGCTGCCCGACGCGGTGTCGGCCTTCGCTCGCGCGGGCTTGTCGGTGGTATTGTCGGTGCAGGCGGCGGCGGTGGCGTTTGACGCGCTGATGCGCGGACTCTGGCGGCAGCTGGTATCCCGCCGCAACCTGCTCGAATGGGTGACGGCGGCCGAAGCCGACCGCCGCCATAAAGGCACCTTTCTCCACGCGCTGCGCCGCTGCTGGCAAAGCGTGGTCGTCGGGGCGGCGCTGGCTGTCTTTTTCGGCGGCTGGCTGCGCCTGTTCGGCCTGATTGTGTTGGCAAGCCCCATCCTGCTTTGGTTGACCGCCCGGCCGGTACGCGGGGACGCAATCCGTCTGAGCGAGAACGAGCGGGATGAAATCCGTTCCTACGCCGCGGCCATGTGGCGTTATTACGATCGCTACTGCCGTGCGGGCGACCACTACCTGCCCCCCGACAATGTGCAGGAATCCCCCGTGCATGCCGTCGCCCACCGCACCTCCCCCACCAACATCGGCCTTAGTATGCTGTGCACCCTCTGCGCGCGGGATCTCGGGCTGATTGACAGCGAGGGATTGTGCGAGCGGCTGTGCCGCACCCTTGACGCGGTCGAGCGGCTGGAAACCTGGGAGGGCAACCTGCTCAACTGGTATGACACCAAAACCCTGCGCACCATGCATCCGCGCTTTTGCTCGGCCGTCGATTCGGGCAACTTTGTCTGCTGCCTGGTCGCGCTGCGCGAGGGATTGATGGAATACCTCCCCGATCAGCCCGCCCTGCATGCGGTCTGCGAGCGGCTGAAGACAATCATCGAGCGCACCAACCTTGCCGCTATGTACGACCCCAAAAAGCGGCTGTTTCACATTGGATTCGACCTGGAAACCGGTAAACTTTCCTCCTCCTACTACGACCTGCTCATGAGCGAGGCGCGCATGATGAGCTATTTTGCCGTCGCGCGGCGGCAGGTGCCCAAAAAGCACTGGGGCGCGCTGGGGCGTACCCTTGCCGGCGAGGGCCGGTACGCCGGAGCGGTATCCTGGACGGGTACCATGTTTGAATATTATATGCCCCACCTGCTGCTGCCGGCCTGGGAGGGATCTCTGCTGTACGAATCCCTCGGCTTCTGTCTTTACTGCCAGCGCAGAAAGGCTTCCGAACGGGGGCTTCCCTGGGGCTGCTCGGAGAGCGCCTATTACGCCTTTGACCCTCAGTTTCAATACCAGTATAAGGCCCACGGCATCCAACGTCTGGGTCTCAAGCGCATGCCCGGCAGAGAGTATGTCATCTCGCCCTATTCTACCTTTTTGACCCTGCCCATGCATCCGCAGGCCGCCATGCGCAACCTGCGCCGGCTCAAAAAATTGGGAGCAACGGGGGAATTCGGCTTTTACGAGGCCATTGATTTTACCTCCAAACGGTGCGGCGGCGCGCCCTATGCCGTCGTGCGCAGTTATATGGCCCACCATGTGGGTATGAGCTTGTGCGCGCTGGTCAACGCCTTGTCGGACAACCTGCTGCAAAAGCGTTTTTTGCGCGGCGAGATGGCGGCGGCGGAGGAGCTGCTCAAGGAATCGGTTCCCTCCGGCGCGGCGGTGTTTGAGGATGTCGTGCGCCGGGACGCGCCCGAAAAACCGGGGCGCACGACCAATCAGATTGAAGAATACGACGACATTCATCCCCGCGCCCCCCGTATGCATCTGCTCTCGGGGGCGGGGTATACCCTGCTGCTGTCGGACAACGGCTCGAGCGTGTCCATGTGCCAGGGTGTGGATATCACCCGCCGCAGTACCGACGTGCTGCGCCGACCCCAAGGCGTTTTTGCCGTGGTGGAGGGCGCCGGGGTGCGTTTCGGCCTTTCCCGCGCGCCCGATTACCGCGAAGCGGCCGCTCATCGGGTAGAATTTGCTCCCTCCTACGCTGCTTTTTATGCCCGCAAGGGAGTGCTCGAGGGCGGGGTGTCGGCCTCGGTGCATCCCAGCATTCCCTGCGAACGCCGCACGGTGCAGGTGCGCAATCACTCTTCCAAAAAAATCGAGGCGGGGGTGTTGCTCTATTTTGAACCCAGTCTCGCCCGCACCGATGCCGCCGCTGCGCATCCGGCCTTTTCGGCCTTGTTTTTAGAAAAAAATTACGACCCCGGATTGCGGGTGCTGACCTTTTCCCGCCGCACGCGGGAGGGAGAATCCCCCGTGAGCATCGCGGTCGGTTTTGCCG
>CABQCM010000121.1 GCA_902462665.1 uncultured Oscillospiraceae bacterium
GCTGGATCCCGGCATGCTGGAGCTCAATGGCCGCGGCTTTCTCAACGGGCATACCCCTTTTTCCGCTCTGGTGGCCTTTTCCTCGGTGCTGACCGCTTTTCTCAACGGCAAGCGGTATGTGGTGCTTTCCAATGAATCCAGCGCCAACGAAAGTACCGTGCAGGGCAGCGAGGTCAATCATCAATATTCCAAAAGCGTACAGTTTGAGGCTGATTTCATTGAGTTTGAGCGCTCCTATGTTGGCAGTGGGGTATCCTATTTCAGTCTGCTTCGACCTTGGAGCGAATTTCAGATTGCCCAATATTTCGCGTCTCTCAAGCCGTATCATGCCATCTTCCGTAGCTGCAACGCCGGGAGCAAACAGGATATCTGGTGCGGGAAATGTCCCAAATGTCTTTTTGTCGCCTTGATTTTATCGCCCTTTTTGTCGACGGAGGAGTTAACCTCGATTTTTGGAAGGAATCTGTTGGATGATGAAGAATTACTTCCCTTGTTGGAAAAGCTGACGGGTCTTACGCCCGAAAAACCGTTTGAATGCGTCGGCAGCCGGGATGAGGTCAACACAGCCATTTGTCTGACGTTGAAGCGAATGCTGCGGCAGGGGGAAGCGGTTCCGGCGCTGCTTCGGGCTTATATGGCGCAGCCGTTATATGAGACCTATCGGCAGCGTGAGAATCCATACCGTACCTATTTTGAGCCTCGGCATTTTCTTCCGCCTGATTTTGAAACTCTGTTGAGACAGGCAGATTTGGCCCGAGAGGGGGATCTGGTATGCTAGAAACTTTACGCCGGCGTGTTCAAGGGAAAAAAGTGTTGTTGCTGGGATATGGACGAGAAGGGAAATCCACTCTGCGCTTGCTGCGGCAGGCGGGCGGTTATGCCGCGTTGGCCATTGCCGATCGGGCACAGCTCGCAGGGGAAGAGCTGGCGGACGCATACCTGTATTCGGGGGAGAACTATCAAGCCCATCTGGCCGATTATGATGTGATTTTCAAAAGCCCCGGCATTGTGTTAGAATATGCGGATGACGACACGATTTCCCGCGTTACCTCGCAGACGGAGTTGTTTTTGGAGCGTTACCGCCGTCAAATTATCGGCGTAACCGGCACCAAGGGCAAGAGCACGACGGCGACCCTGCTTTATCATGCTCTCAGTCAAAACGGTGTGGATTGTGTTTTGGCGGGCAATATCGGGATTCCGGCCTTCGACATGGCAGATAAGATGGGGGAGCATACCCTCGTGGTTTATGAAATGAGCTGTCATCAACTGGAATATACACGGGTGTCGCCTCACATCGCGATTTTTCTCAACTTGTATGAAGAACATTTGGATCACTACGGTACGTTCGAGCGGTATGCGGCGGCCAAATACAACATATACCGTTATCAGACGGGAGAGGATGTTTTAATTTGCCGCGCTGATTGTGTGCCGACAGAATATCCCGGGCGGGTGATTTCCTTTGCACGGCAGGGAGAGGCACGCTCGGAGGTGGATTATACCGATGCTCTGATTCGATGGGGTGCGAACACATTTTCTGTTCCTGTGGACGAGATCACCCTGTCCGGTGGGCACAATGTAGCGAATATTACTGCCGCATATGCGGCGGCAGCATTGGTAGGTGTGGGATGGGAGCCTTTTTGCAGCGCCCTGCGTACCTATCAGGCATTGCCGCACCGGTTGCAGCAGATCGGCGAGGTGGAGGGCGTACGTTATTACGACGATTCCATTTCTACCATCTGCGAGTCGGCCATCCAAGCGATGCGCAGCCTGCCCAATATTGGCTCGGTGCTCATCGGTGGGATGGAGCGAGGCATTGATTATACCCCGCTGGAAAAGGCGCTGTGCACTGCGCCAGTGCGACATATTATTTTAATGTACGATACCGGCAAGCGCATAGAAAAAGAGCTTTTTGAACGTTTTCCTGATGTAGCAAAGGAGCACACGGTACATGTGGTCGAAGATTTAGAGCAGGCGGTTGCTCTGGCCAAGCGCGTTACCCCCAAGGGAAGTTGCTGCCTACTTTCGCCTGCTGCGGCCAGCTATGGCTTTTTTCGCAATTTCGAAGAACGCGGAGAAGTTTTTGCGAAATTAGTGCTGCAAAAATAATTTCCCTATACAACGAAAAAGCCGCTTGGCCAAAGAGCCAAGCGGCTTTTTCGTTATCGGTAGGAGAGAAGTGATCGAACCTTAAAAATGACAAGCGTACTCGTTGGCGATAATCATCCAACTTGCGTGTTCTTGATTTGCCGTGTCGCTTCCGCCGCCGCCATAGCCCCAGGTTTCACGATACATTTCGTCGCTGTTTTCCTCGATAAAAGAAATCAGCTCGCGCACGCGCTCATAACGGCCGGTATCATAGCAAAGCATAAGTTCCCACGCCAGCCCCTTGCCGATGACATGATTGCCTGAAACGCGGTAATCCTCCGGGCTGTGGAATACGGCGACGACCTCTAGCATTTGATATTTTTTATAGTAGATGGTGCTGCCGTATTGAAGGTATTTTTCGTAGGTATTGTTCATAATTTCCTGATTCAGCGCATACCAGCCCGCACCGGCCGGAGCCATGTTGACCCAGGAAAAGCCGATATAAAATTGGTCGTCCGACACACGCTGGCCGGTGGCAGCCAGTTCTTTGTCAATGGATTTCATTTCAGCGTAAATGGTTTTGCCATCCACTTCGGCCACCAGATTTTTGTGAATTCCCTGGGCAATTTGGTCGGCATAAGCGCTCCATTTGGCAGCGTCCTGTGCCGCGCTGTTCTGGAAAACCAGGGACAACTCATGAAGAGCTTGCGACGCATACACATTGGTTAACAGATCGTAGGCGTTAAAATAAGCACCGTCGCGGGAATGCTCCAGACTTGGGTTACGGATTAACCCAAGCTCTTCGTTGTAGTAGCCGTTGACAAAAAAGTAATCGGCCATCGCTTGAATCTTGTCGGTATAAAGCTCGATAAAATCCAGATTTTCCTCTGTTTTCGGCGCGTTGGCAGCAAATTGGCACCAGGCGTGAAGGAGGAAAAAGGTAGTATCCGCCTGAATTTTATCCGAAATCGGTTTCGCGTTGTTGTTCATAATGTGCAGCGCGTAATCGTAATCGTGCATTTGGTGGTACAGCAGGGTATAATTTAGAATTTTACGTGCCTGATCGAAATCGCCGCAGGCAATGTGGGAAAGCACTTGAATGGAAGTGTCTCGCACAAACATCCCCGGATATGCGCCGGTGATGGAGGTGTTTGCATAGCCGTTCTCAGCGGTACGCTCAAGCAGCGACTGGTAGGTTGCCTCAAAGAGATTTTTATTTTTGCTGGTTTGCAAATCAATTTCCTCCGGTTGGGCGGGGAAGGCGTCAATCAGCTTCACCGAATGTTGGAGAATCAGCAACGCATCGGCCGCATCAATGGTATTGTCCGTGTTGACCATGGCGGCATAAGCCGCTTTGCCGGTCAGAACGATTAGCTTCACCGAGTGCTGCAGCGCCATCAGTGCGTCAGCAGCGTCCACTTTGCCGTCGTCGTTGATATCGCCCATGGTCAGAGAGCGAACCAGCGAATTGTACTGTGCACGGGCATGAAGCAGCGCGTCGTAATTGGAAATGGCCTCCAACGCTTCCTTGCCATATTTCTCGGTCAGAGCGTTCACGGCTTGATCGGCTGCTAAAATGGCGGCGTAACTCTCGAACGAAATGGTACTACCAATCGCATCAATGAGTTGGGCGGCTTTTTGGGCATCGGTCGTTTGCTCTTCCTCGCGAATCTCTGACAAACGCTGTTCCGCTGCGACCAAAATGTCATAATTGGTCACTTTGCTTTGGTCTTCGGACGACAGAGCATCATACTCCTTGCGGAGCTTGACTACCGTCGTTTCCTGCTGGAGGGTAATTTGAGAAGGCAGGGACGCGATACGGTTGATCAGCAGACGGTAAGCTTCGATTTGTTTGCCAATGACCTGGAAGCCGGTGGAGTGCATAGCCTTGACCCAGCCGTTGTAGGCATTGGGATCGTAATTGAGCGCGAGGCACCCCATAGGATCGGTGGCGGTACTGGTTTTTCCAAATAACACAGCACGCTCGGTGGAAACAAGAGTAAAATCGTATTTCTCATCCGGCGTGACTTCCAGCGGCGCGGCCAGATCAAATCGATACCAGCCGGTAAAAGGATTTTCAAAGTAAAAATCCTCGGTGTAGAGACTGACCGCTTCGCCGGTGGCATCCTGACCGATGGTCAGCGTGATGGTGTTGCCGCCGTCCAGATCGAGATAAGCGACAACAGCGGTTAATTCGCTGAAATCGGGTATGAATTCCTGCCCGGCCATGTGATCCGGCCCGGTAAGCAGATACAAAGCCGTCGAAGAGTCGAGGCAATAAGTAAAGGGGACGTCGTCGGGCGATATGGGATTTTCGATCATGTCCGCAAGCTGGGCCTCGGCGTTGGAAAGCTTCTCATAATTCGATACCTTTTGCTGATCTTGTGCAGAGAGCGCGCTATACTGCTCGGCAAGGCTTTCCACCATCGTTTTCTCCTGAATGGAAATCAACTCAGGCAAAGCGGCAATTTTTTCAATCAGGGCCTCATACGCTTGATCGGCAGCTTTCAGCGCGGCGATCTTTTCCTCCGCCGCAGTCAAAACAGCATAATTGGTGATACTTTGCTGTGCTTCGCCGGACAAAGCATCATAGCGGCTGCGTAAGCTGGATACAGCCGGCGCGTCGTTTAGAGTGAGCTGATCCGTCGGCTTGAGCGAGCTAATATCGGCAATCAGCGCGTCTATTTTCTGCTGAAGCTTGAGCGTCTCAATTGCCGCCTGAGCTGCGGTAAGAATTCCGTAGTTGGCGACTTTTTGCTGTGTCTCAGCCGGCAGGGAAGCGTACTCCTCCAGCAAAGCAGCCACAGTGGTTTCATCGGCCAGCGTGATTGTTTCGGGCAAAGCATCGATTCGGCGCATCAGAGATTGATAATCCTGGATGGAGGTTCCTTCCACTCGAAAAGCGGTTTGAGCATCAGTAAAACGAATCCAAGCGCCGTCGCCGTTGAGGGCGCAGCAGCCGGCCGCGTCATCCTGCGATGTACCGTTTTTCCCAAACACTACCGTTCCCACGCCTTCGGTGGAGGAAAGGGTGAATTCCAGTTTGCTTCCCTCGGTCAAATAAAGCGGCGTGCGCAAGAGAAAATCGACCCATCCTGTTTGTTTGACAACCGGGAAAATCTCGGTATACAGCGTTTGCGGTTGGTCTGTGGTCATGCCTTGGGTGATATTCAAGGTAATGTCGCAGTCGGCGCTGATATCCAGATAGACCGATATCTTGGTTAAGTTGGTGAAATCGGGAATAAACTCTTGTCCCGCTGCCGCAGGCCGTTTAATTTGGAACAGAGCGGCCGAAGCAT
>CABQCM010000122.1 GCA_902462665.1 uncultured Oscillospiraceae bacterium
TTCCACAGCAGGCGTTTTGATTTGTCTTACAGCTCCTTTTTTTCATAAATGCGCACCGAAAGCAGGGCGGAAAGGGCGAACAGCAGCGCGCACACCGGTAGCAGGGCCCAGGCGAGAACCGGGAAAATACCCGTTGAGAACCAGGCATCCTCCACCAGCACGAAGAAGGCGCCGGCCAGCCCCGCCAGAAAGCCGACAATCAGCAGATACCACAGCCGCGCCTTTTCCGCACCCAGGCGAAAGACAATGGGAAGATTGATGGCGGGAAACAGAAGCCCGATGGAGAGCATGGGGCAAAGGGAGGCCAGCTCGACCGGCCGGTGGGTGACGGCCATACCGGCAAAGCCGAATACAAGGTAGAGCGCCGCGCCCAGGCCAATCCCCAACAGGGCCAGCAGATATTTTTCCAGCACAATCTGCCGCCGGGTCAAAGGCAGGGCAATGGCGTAGCGGTTCCATTTGCAGCGTTCCTCCAGCCCCAGCACCGTTTGCGGTAGCACGGACAAAAAGAGCACCGCAAAGCCGCCGTAAAAGCTGTTCCCGCTCGCCGAGCTTGCCAACAGGTAGAACAGCACGAGCGCAAACATCAGACGGTTTTTCTTGTACAGCATCAGCCAATCCTTGAGCAGCAGTCCCTTCATTGCAGCGTATCTCCTTTCGCCAAAGTCACGATGATATCCTCGAGCGTCGCCGGGTGAAGCTCCAGTCCCCGGGGGGCCTTTTCTCTTTGGACGAGAGCCTCGACCCCATAGGCCGACTCTCGTTTGACAAATACCGCGCCATCCGGCAGGGCGGCAAGATCGGCCTTCGAGCAGGTCAGCAGGGCGTATTGCTCTAGTAGGCGGTCCTTTTCCTCACAGAGCAGCAGCCGGCCGCCGTGCAGAAAGGCGATGTAGTCGCACAGCTTTTCCAAATCGCTGACGATGTGGGAGGAGATGAGAACGGCGTTGTCCCCCTCCCGGGCGAAGTCGAGCAGCAAATCGAGAATCTCATCCCGTACCATGGGGTCAAGCCCGCTGGTAGCTTCGTCCAAAAGCAACAGCCGGGCGTGGTGAGACAAAGCGGCCGCCATCGACAGCTTCATTTTCATGCCCTTAGAGAAATCTTGAAACGCCCTGTCGCGGGGGAGGGAGAACCGCCGCGCCAAATCGAAGAACCGCTGCGAATCCCACTGCCGGTAGATGCGGCGCAGCACCGCGTCAATTTGCGGTAGGGCGAAGCTTTCGGGAAAACTGGCCTCGTCGAGCACCACGCCCAGCTCTTCTTTGACCGAGCGAAAATCGCTGCGATTGCTGCGGCCGAGCACACAAATTTCTCCCTCATCCGGGCGCATGGCGTCCAGAATCAGATGAATGACCGTGCTTTTTCCCGCTCCGTTTTCGCCCACGAGACCCAGAATACACCCTGCGGGAAGAGAAAAGGTGATATCCTGTAACGTAAACCCGGGATACCGCTTGGTAACCCCGCGCAATTCCAATGCGTTCATTGCCTGATCACTCCTTGTCCATCTGACCTGACCGCGCCGGTCAGGTCTGCGCCTCGTCGTCCAGCAGCCGGAACATCGCGGCCAAATCATCGCCCGACAGACCGCATCCGGCGGCCAGGAAACGGATTTGCTCCATGTGCTCCTCAATTTTTTTGAGGTTTTCCTCCCGAATCAATTCCAGATTTTTTTCGGCGACATAGCAGCCCTTGCCAGCTACCGTATAAAGGAAGCCCTCACGCTCCAGCTCGTCGTAGGCCCGCTTGGTGGTGATGACGCTGATGCGAAGCTCCTTTGCCAGCGAGCGAATGGACGGCAGCGCCGCCCCCTCGGCCAGCTCGCCGGATAGAATCTTGTTTTTGAGCTGAGTATAGATTTGGTCGTAAATCGGCTGATTGGCGGCATTGCTAATGAAAATGTCCAGTGGATTCACCTCCGAACTAACTGTTAATGTACAGTATATACAGTATAAACAATTTTGTCAAGAGGGAGAAAAAACTTTTTTGCCGTGGTGCATGGCACTCGGATTGCTTCGTCTAGGCAGGAGAACAAATGCTGGAAACGCCCATTGCATGAAGTGAAATTGTTTGTGAAATTATTTGTAAAAATGTTTCAAACAGAAGAAATTTATGTGCTGAAAACTATCTGATATGTAATATAAATAGAGAAATTGAACAACTCTGAGCATTTTTTCGACCTGTATTTCATTAAGCGACTCTAAATAAATTATTGACTGCCTACGTGGAATGCATTAAAATATATATAAATTTACGCGCCATGGCTTTGAACATTTAAAAATTTAACGTGAATGACAAACAGTGCAATATTTTTTCTATGAAGAGGAGAAATCGTAAGGTGAAGATGAAGCATAGAATCATGAGCCTGCTTCTTTGCGGTCTGATTTTTTATTGTTCTTTTTCTTTTTCTGAATTTACTTTAGCCGGAAACGTGCAAAAAGGTGTCTGCACGCATCAGCATACCGAAGAGTGCTATACGACAGTGACGGCCTGCCGGTTTGCGGCGGACGGCATGGGCGAGGAAAACGAAGCGCAGACAAAGCAGAATCACGTTTGCAGCGAGGAGAGCGGCTGCGTCACGCGGGTTTTGGCCTGTCGCCATGAGCACGACGCGCAGTGCGGATACTTTGGAACGCCGAAGCCGTTGCCGATTCTCTCGTGGGAATGGGTGGATGACGAGGAATTCCTTGTACAAGATGAGGTGGACGGAGTATGGAAGCTGGCTCTCCCCGGCGCGAGCGAGGAAAGCCCGGTGACCGCGCACGTGCTGGCAGAGCTGCTGCCCGCTGAAATCATTGCGTCGCTTTCGGATGGAAATACCGCTTCGCTCCCGCTCGAATGGGATTACACGCCCTTGGGGCAAGAGGGAGTATACGAAGGCAGCTATTCTCTGACTGCTTCGCTGCCAGAGGGCTACATTTTAAAAAATACCGCGCCGCTGCCGTCGGTGCTGGTGGAGCTTGGCGGCGCACAGACGATGGAGGTAAAGAACGAGACGCTGCAAAATCATGTTATTAAAGACACTGTTTCACCGGCTAATATTAAAATCAACCTGTTTGACTACGGGGTGGATATGGTAGCCCCCACAGACGGAAAGGGAGATCAGCTGCAAAAGGCAGCTGTGCAGCATCAATATACGGACACCGGTATGATGAAAAACTTCGCCGGCATGGAGCAATGGAACCGCGGCATCAATCGAAACCATCTTCTGATCTTCGGCGACGATGTAGCGCACGCCGGGTTGTGGAATATGAACCACGGCGGCGGCTATGACAGTAAAAATGCAAGCAATTTAAGGATCGGAATTCAGGGCATGGTCAATTCGATTCTTGACAGCAGCGGCTATCCGTCGATTAACACAGGGTTGGCGGACGAGATGCTGTACGGGAAATCGTATCAGTCTAGTTGGAACTGGGAGAACATCACAGGCTGGAAGCTGGCCGGCGACCATTTGGAGGAAACGCCCAACGATGGCTATTACCAATATAACAGCAAGAACCCCAAAAATCTGAGCGACGGATTGATAGAAAACTGGGAGAAGGCGACGGGTCAATCGATAAAGACCGGGACGGAATCGCTCGCTTACCTGTTTGACCCGTCGGAAACCGAGTTTAAAAAGAGCTATCTGGACGTCAAAGGCTTGCTTCAAAAGTCTGACGGCTTATATTACACTTATGAGTCGGTCAGTGAGTTTGCCGAGCTGGACAAAGATACCAACCGGTTTATTTTATATGATTCGCCTGGAGTTGTGCAGCAAGTCAGCGCATGGGGCAATATATCGGGTAACTTTTTCCCCTTTAATACCGGCGAGCAGGTCTTTGATGGGGAACAATACGGTAGACTGACCAGCAATGTTTTGAACACGGATGGAATTATCAACCATTATTTTGGTATGACGATGGACGTTGACTTCCGGCAGCCGACCAACGGAATGATTTCGGGGCTTTGGGACCCGCAGGCTCAGCAATCCATTCCGATGAATTTCGAAATTGGAGGCGACGACGATATCTGGGTGTTCGTCGACGGCGTGCTGGTGCTGGATATGGGCGGCTCATTCGGCAAGACAAAAGAAGGCAGCATTGATTTTTCCACCGGCCAGGTTGAAGTGAGAAACACCAGCGACGGCTACGTAATCACATCGACGAACCTCAAAGACCTCTTTGCCGCTGCGAATGGGAAGAAAGCCGCCGATGATAAGGCGTGGAGGGGAAATACCTTTGCCGACGGCACGGAACACGCGTTGAAGGTGTTCTATCTGGAACGTGGAAACTATAATTCTATTTTTGCGACAAAGTTTAATCTGGAACCGCTTCAGTTCCAGCAGATAAAAAAAGTGGACCAGTACGGAGATCCCCTTGACAACGTACAGTTTGAAATGTATGTCGCAAAGAAGGGGGAGAACGGCCAATATACCGCGGTGGGCGATGCGATTACTACACTGGTAACAAACGAGGAGGGAATCGCGCACTTTGTGGAGCCAGGCTCCATCACGCCGGACAATTTGGACGGCACGCCCTTCAACTTTGCCGAGCAGTATAAGCACTACGGTCATGAGTATTACATACTCAAAGAAACCGCCCCGCCGGCCGGGTACCGGGCGCTGCCGGTGGACGTTGTACTCCGATACAATATCGACACCGCCATGCTGATCGTGGAAAACCCATGGGAAACCGGCGCATATGCAAGCTTTAATTCCAACATTGTCGCCAACGCCTTCACCTCCCAGCCCGCCAGGTTCGATGAAACCGTGGGCGATATTGTACGCAATGACGATAGTCAGCCGGTAGGCGGCACAACCTTAACCGGCGCGCTCATCGTTGCGGTGCCCATGCTGCTCGAACGGGAAAGCAAAACATGGAAGGCGGTTTACGGGAGCAACACCACCGGCTTTCAAACGGTGACGCCCCAGGCGGCGACCGATAGGGCCTGGAAGGAAGCGATTGTAACCGCCCTGCTGTATCAATGCTCGAATGCCGATACTCCCGACTGGTACTTAAAGTGGAATGACACCATTAAATTGGTGGATGGGCAGTTGACCGATTTGCCCGGCCGGGCCGACCGGTATTTGCTCAACAATCCGGACGGCGACATGAAGATGGTTTATGCTTATATCGACTCAACAGTACTTTACCGTTCTCTTGGGATTACCACGATGGGATACAAGAGCTATTGGAAGCTGGGCGACCTCGTAAACGAAAGGGTAGCCGGCGGCATGAGCCGTGAGGAGGCGGTCGCCTACGTGCGCAGTCGGCTTCTGCAGAATCTAGACAACTTTAATTTCCTGGATACCAGTGAGTTCAACCGAAGCTTCCGTTCGTCTATTTTAATCCCCAATGAGCAGCTCGAGCTGCGGGTATGGAAGGT
>CABQCM010000123.1 GCA_902462665.1 uncultured Oscillospiraceae bacterium
AAAGATGCAGCTCAAAGGCGGCGAACTGCGCTGCCGACAGCTTTTTCAGCAACGCCTGGCAGTCGCAGCTACAGGCGCCGCCCTCTACCGGGCAACCTAGTCCGGGATTGGGAACAGGGCGATTGGGTCTCTCGCTCATCGGAGCACACCTCGTTTTCCTGTAAACGGTTTGTCGAGCACCGGGAATAGGGTTCCCGCACAGAGAGCTTCTTCGGGGGAATAGGTGGCCATTTCCTGCTGGAATGGGACATACGCCATCGCTGGAGGCGTTTCTTCTGGGAACCGGCTTAATGTGGCACTGGGTTGTTCAGTACGCCAGGCCGGCGCGTTATTGCAATGCATATACCATTCTCCTTTCCTGATTGCGTGGGTCTATTAGCATTCTATGAGCCTCGTCCAAAATGGTGCGGACAAACTACTTGCGCATGGGAGCCTTTACCCAAAAAGGAAATCTATCATCACAAAAAATATTGTTGACCCTCTTTAAATTTTTAGCAAAAAAACTTTAATTTCGATTTTTCCAAACAATTTTAAATCCTTTCTTTTTCTTGCAATGCCGTGCGACATCTGCTACAATGACATTACCGCAAGGCTGCTGCCGCGGTAAAACTGAAGGAGCGAATTAAAATGAGCGAATGTGATCACAATTGTGAAAGCTGTGGGCAGAGCTGTGCCCAGCGTACCGAGCCGCAAAGTCTGCTGGAACCGCTCAACGAGATGAGCCGGGTCGGCAAGGTCATAGCGGTGGTCAGCGGCAAAGGCGGCGTTGGGAAGTCTTCGGTTACTTCCATGCTGGCTTGTGCCTACTCCCGGCGGGGGCATCGCGCCGCCATTCTGGACGCGGACATTACCGGCCCTTCTATCCCCAAAATGTTTGGTTTGACCGAGCAGGCCAAGGGCGACGGTTCCATGATCTTCCCCGTTGTCAGCCGCACCGGCATTCCGGTGATGTCGGTCAATCTGCTGCTGGAGGACGCGACTGCGCCGGTTGTCTGGCGTGGCCCGGTTATCGCCGGAACGGTGAAACAATTCTGGACCGACGTTCTGTGGGAAGATGTGGACTGCATGTTCATCGATATGCCGCTGGGAACGGGGGACGTCCCCCTCACCGTGTTTCAATCCATTCCGGTAGACGGTATCGTCGTGGTTACGTCTCCGCAGGAGTTGTCCAGCATCATCGTGCAAAAAGCGGTCAATATGGCGCGCATGATGGATATTCCCATTCTTGGATTGATTGAAAACTACAGCTATCTGTCCTGCCCCGACTGTGGGAAACAAATCGCTGTGTTTGGCGAAAGCCATGTCAAAGACATCGCGCTGAGCCATGGGTTGCCCGTGCTCGCGCAGCTCCCCATTGACCAGGAGCTGGCTCGGCTATGCGACCAAGGAGACGTGGAACGCTACGAGTGCGAGGCGCTTAAGCCCGCTCTTGATGTGGTAGAGGCTCTTTGACCAGCACATCGGAAAGAGTGATGCAAGCCCGCCGCGGCATCGCCGTAGGCGGGCTTGTTTTTCCAAACCGCGGTGCTGTTTTTCTGGCGCTGTGCGCTGACATCACAGAACAAGGAGCTGAATTTTTCTTGCTCACCGACATCGTCACTCCCCTACTCGATTGGTACGACCGTGCTGCCCGCGATCTTCCTTGGCGGCGCACCCGCGATCCATACGCCATCTGGCTGTCGGAGATTATGTGCCAACAGACCCGGGTACAGGCAGCCATCGAATATTACCATCGGTTTCTCTCGGAATTGCCCACCGTGGAAGCGCTGGCAACCGTCAGCGAAGAACGTCTGCTCAAGCTATGGGAAGGACTCGGCTATTACAGCCGGGCGCGCAACCTGCAAAAGGCGGCTAGGGTAATGTGCGAACGCCATGCTGGACGAGTCCCCGGCAGCTTTGAGGAGCTTTTGGCCCTGCCAGGGGTGGGAGAATACACCGCCGGGGCCATTGGTTCCATCGCTTTTGGATTGCGGGTTCCCTGTGTGGATGGCAACGTCCTGCGGGTCATTACCCGCATCACCGCAGACGAGCGGGAGATTGACCGGGGAAACACCCGCGCTGATATCACCCACGAGGTTGCAAAGCTGATTCCAGCCGACCGGCCGGGTGACTTTAACCAGGCGCTGATGGAGCTGGGAGCGACCGTTTGTCTTCCCAACGGCGAACCGCTTTGTGCGCAGTGTCCCCTCGCCTCACTTTGTTCAGGCAAGCAGCGCGGGAACGCTTTGACCCTGCCGCGCAAAGCCCCCAAGAAGGAGCGCAGGGTGGAAGAACGCACTGTTTTCTTACTGTACCGTGCAGGGCAAGTCGCTCTGCACAAACGACCGGACAGTGGATTGCTGGCCGGCATGTGGGAATTTCCTTCGGTCGAAGGCACCTTGAACGCGCAGCAGGGAACGGCTTGGCTGCGGTCGCTTGGATTGGATGCGCCCTGTCTGGTTGCCGGGGCGAACAGCAAACATATTTTTTCCCATGTCGAATGGCATATGACCTGCCTGGAGGGGGAAGCTTCTATGTTACAAAAGGCGGTTGAGGCTGATGTAGCATGGTTTGGTCATTCCCGCCTGGAACAGGAAGCGGCGCTGGCATCGGCTTATCGAACCTACAAAAAGCATGTACTGAAAAAGCTGGCCGCCCCGGACAAAAATAATACGCCTCCCCAGTAAAACCTAAGGAGGATAAACCGTCTGTTTCATCCCCTTGAATCGGAGAAAGGATGCCAAACAAGTGAAAGAAATCGAACTTTATTGCGACGGAGCCTGCTCGGGAAATCCCGGGCCGGGCGGCTGGGGAACGATTTTGCGCTGGAACGGCCGTGAGAAGGAGCTTTCGGGCGGCGAAGCGAATACCACCAACAACCGCATGGAGCTGACTGCCCTCATCGAAGGGTTAGCTTGTCTGAAAGAACGCTGCCAGGTGCGGGTGACCACCGATTCCCAATATGTGGCCAATGGGATTAACAAAGGCTGGGCGCGCTCCTGGAAACGCAACGGATGGAGAAAAAGCGATAAAAAACCCGCTCTGAACGCCGATTTGTGGGACCGGCTACTTACCCTACTTGATCATCACGAGGTGACCATTTTGTGGGTTAAAGGGCACGCGGGCCATCCGGAGAACGAACGATGCGATCAGTTGGCTGTGGCCGCCGCTCATATGGTAAAATAACCCCAAAAACGATTATTATCGTTTTATTTGGAGCACGGGCCTACGGTCATGTGCATATTATACCATTCACGCTATGCGTTCATGGTATAATAACCGCAAAAGCGGTTATTATCGTTTTATTTCAGCACGGGCCTACGGCCATGTGCATATTATACCATTCACGCTATGCGTTCATGGTATAATAATCTTTATAACTAGAATGGCGGACAAAGGGTATATAAATCGGACAGTTGCCATGATGGCAAAACATACCTTTCTAAAATAGACATCGGTTTCGGCGAATTTTCGTAAAAGAAAGCAGGCGGTATAGTTATTACTACACCGCCTGCTTCATTATTTTCGCTATATCTTATTCGAAATTTAGATGGAGATATCGTTGGCCACCCGATAAAGCTCCTCATCAAAGGGCTTGACCATATCCAGAGCCTCATTGATATCAAAATCAACAATTGCGCTCTTCTGCATAGCTACCACGCGGTTGCCAATGCCCTGGCTGAGCAGCTCCACCGCGTGATGCCCCATTTCGCTGGCAACCACCCGGTCGCGCACACTGGGCGAACCGCCGCGCTGCACATGCCCCAAAATAGTGGCGCGCGACTCAATGCCGGTCAAATCCTGGATCTGCTGCGCAATGTTAGCCACGCCGCCGACCCCTTCGGCGACCACAATAATATAATGCTTCTTGCCCGAGAGCTGAGTGCGGCGCATTTTGGGAATGATATCCCGCTCCAAATTCACCGGAATCTCAGGAACAATCACAGAAGTTGCGCCACAGGCGATACCAGCATGCAGGGCAAGGTATCCGGCCTGACGGCCCATGACCTCCACCACCGAACAACGCTCATGCGACTGAGAAGTGTCGCGCAGGCGGTCTACCATTTCCATGCAGGTGTTGGCTGCGGTGTCAAAGCCAATGGAGTATTCGGTGCTGGCAATATCATTGTCGATGGTGCCTGGCACGCCCACACAAGGAATGCCACGGTTGGACAAATCTCTCGCACCACGGAAGGTGCCGTCGCCGCCGATGCAAACAATGCCGTCGATGCCCAGCTCGTGACACGCATCAATCGCGGACATAATCCCCTCTTCGGTGCGGAACTGCGGGCTGCGCGCGGTGTAGAGCACCGTGCCGCCGCGATGGATAATATCCGATACGCTGCGCAAATCAAGCTCGACAAATTCGCGCTGAATCAGCCCCTGATAGCCGCGATTAATTCCGACGACTCGCATTCCCTTTCCAAGGGCAGTGCGGGCAACTGCGCGAACGGCAGCATTCATGCCGGGAGCGTCGCCTCCGCTGGTTAAAACTCCAATGGCCTTTGTACTCATAAGCTGCAACCTCTTTAAATCAAATTTCGCACCTATTATAATCTATTTTTGTCCTCCTGTGTCAACTTTTTAACAGATTATTTTGTGAACGTCAAAATTTCGTCCTATCCACCAAAAGTTAAGTTAAAACCATCACATTTTTCGTTCCTAAAATGTGCTTTAGCTGGCGTAGCATGGGGTCGTTCAGCTCCACCCATTGTTCCCTTGGTGAACGCAGCCGTTTGCCGGTGTCCCTGCATTTGAAATAAACCGGCGTCGGGCCGGGAAATAAAGACAGCAGGGTTTTACACCGAAAGGCCGTTTCTCCCTCCAAAGAGTCAATCAGCAAATGCAGCCCGGGATATTTGGAAGGAGCCTTCTGCTCGTGCGACCGGTCAACTGGGGGCTGTGCCGATGGTTGAACCGAGACACGTCGATCCATTTCGTACGGCGGCGCGTTCAACGAGCCGTCTTCCGGCGCATACGAGCCGCTGCCCGCGCCGGACGGCTGCGCCGGGACGGGCGTAGGTGATTGGCGAATATCCTTCTCCCGAACGGTATGCGTCGGTACGCGTGCCTGAGCGGCCGGGGTCAGGCGTTCGCATATTAGCTGGGACTCTTTTTCCTCCCGTAGGCTGGCGCGCCCCTCACAGAGTAATATCCGCCCCTCCTCCAACAGACGAGAAAACTCCGAAAGCTTTTTTGGAAAAACAATCATCTCGACCGTGCCGCTCATATCCTCCAAGGTGACATAGGCCATCGGTTCATCCCGCTTTGTGGATTTGACCCGCACCGCGCCGACCACGGCGAGCAGACGCACCGAAGCGCCGTCGGCAATGCCCGAGTCCTCTTCCCCCGCTGC
>CABQCM010000124.1 GCA_902462665.1 uncultured Oscillospiraceae bacterium
GCTGGAAGCGACTCATCCAGTTCGCAGGCCGGAAGCTCGATCAAAAAACGCACCTCTCTCTGCAGCCGGGGCGACGCGCACATCCGGCGATACAATGCACTCTTGAAAAAATCGGCCAGGCGAGACGTATCCATTCCCTCCGCCTGCTCTCGAGTTAAAAAGCCCTGGCGAACCAGACGCTCCTGCTCGCCCTGCAGATCGCGCGCAGCACGCTCGTAATCAGCATACTGCATGAAAGCATGCAGTGCAGTTCCCCGTTCGGCCGGGGTCAGCCCAGCCTCCATCAAAAAGGCGGGACGGGATTGGCAGGCAAATTCCCGCTCGGTTCCCTCCTGCCGCTTGACTAACTGAGACACGCTTCGTTTGGCCGCCAAGCCGTTGAGCGCAGCAAAAGGATAGCGATAGGACAGGCGACCACGTATCTCCTCCACCAACGCAGACGAGGGCGCCGGCTGCGGGGCATCCTCTGCCACCGCGTGCAAGCTGACATCTTTGCACTGTTCGACCGAAACCTCCAGCTCTCCCTGTGTATTTGCCGCCCTCAGCCCGCCGCCGGCCATTTGGCGCAGCATTTCGCCGCCAGGATGAACCAGCGCACAGGCCAGCAGCCAGTCGGCATAACACCGCGCTGTGAGCACATGGTAAGGCTCAAACGGCTCATCTGCCCCTGCAAAGCCGCCTGCAAATCGTTCCGATACCGAACGCAGGGTTTTCGAGGCATCCTTGCAGGAGACAAGCAGCACCAGCTTCTCCTGCGCCCGGGTCATGGCAACGTATAAAATACGAAGCTCTTCCGAGATGCTGGATTGCCGCGTTCTCGCACAAACCGCCTCGCGAAGCACGGTGGTGCGGCGCAGCCGTGCAACATCGTCGGTTACCATCAGACCAATGCCGCCCTCGCGATGAAGCACGATGGGGGCGCGCGCATCGGTCAAATTAAACTCGCTCGAACAGCCGGCCAAAATACAAACCGGAAATTGCAGCCCTTTGGAACGATGGATCGTCATGATGCGCACCACATCATCCGATTCATTGGACACCCCGGCTGAGGCCAGATTCTCCCCCGCCTGCTCCAAACGAGCCAAGAAGCGAAGAAATCCCGACAGCTCCCGTACCCCGCTTGCCTGGGCGTCGCGAGCATATTGCAACAAAAGCAACAGGTTTGCCCGGCGCACCGGACCATTTTCCATTGCCTGCACCATGGCCAGATAACCGGTTTGGTCATATAGCCGCTCTATTAGCTGGTCGCAAGGCATGGTGGCGGCCCACAAACGGTATTCCTCCAGCCTTTCCAGCAAACGAGCGCAATGTTCTTCCTGACGTGCGACCGCAGTCACTGCGGCATAAAGACTCATGGCTCGGCGGGGTGCGCGCAAACGGGCAACCTCGTCGGCCGTAAAGCCAAAGATGGGAGAAAGCATCGCTGTCAGCAAAGCCACATCATTGAGGGGATTGTCAATGACCTTAAGTAAAGAAAGCATCCCAGCAATTTCCTTGGAGTTTAAAAATCCGGACTGCTGGTCGGTCCATACCGGAATTCCCCACTGCCGCAACCGGTCAGCGTAGAGCTTCATCTTGGACTTTGCCCGCAACAGCACCGCGAAATCCCGATATCGGGCCGGACGCAGTCCTTCCCCCGACGAATCGGTAACGCTTGGACGCGCCATACGCTCGCGAATCAAGCGTGCAATATGGTCCGCCTCCAATTCTTCCGCCGGTTGGTCGCAGCCCCCTGTCTCCAGCACATGCACCGCTGCGCTCGCCTCCCCCAGCGGAGGAAAATGAGCGCCGGGGACCAACTGGTGCTCGCCGTCATAGCGCAAGCCCCCTGCACCAGGCGACATCAGCAGGCCAAAAAAGAAGTTGACGGCCTGACAAACGCCCTGCCGGCTGCGAAAATTTTGATCGAGAATGACCTTAGCGGGACTACTTTGCCCATCAAAGGGCGCATACCGAGACAACAAATGAAGAAAAATCTCGGGACTGGCCTGACGGAAACCATAAATACTCTGTTTGACGTCCCCCACCGCGAACAGGTGCTTGCCCTCTGCCGACAAAGCGTGAAATATCGCGTATTGCAGTGGGTTAATATCCTGGAATTCGTCCACGAGAACCTCGTCAAAACGCTCTGCTACCAGACGCGCGCAATCGGTGGGGAACGTCTCCCCATCGGCTCCCCGTTCCACCAAAAGATGTAAGGCGGCGTATTCGATATCGGCAAAATCGTAGATTCCCCGTTCCTGCTTACGCTGTGCAAGGCAATCCAGATATCGCCTAACACATTCGATTAAAGTCTCCATACGTGGGGTCAGCCGCCGTACCTGTTCCACGCATTCCGCCGACGAAATGGAAAAGGTTTTGCGCAGCTCGTCTACCGCCTTATCGCAGGAGGAACGGGCCTGATCTACCCTTTCCTTGCGTTCCAGATCGTCATATCCCCGCGGTAAAGCGGGGGCACGTCCCGGCTGATAACATTCGAGCGCTGCTACCGCGCCGTCCCAATTTCGCGCGTCCAGCGCGCGCTGAAGTTCTTCCATCCACACGGTGCGACAGTGTAGGGCCTCTCCCCTCGCTTTCGCCATCACCGAATCCTCCGCAGCCAGCCGGGATGCGGTACGCAGCCGGTCGAGCTGATCACTGACCCGATGCGCCGCCTGCTCAAACAATATGCCGACCAGCGTGTTTTCCGATACCGACTCAAAGCTGCGATAATATTCCAGTACTGATTCCATCCAAGCGTCGGGGAAGGGCATACTGCGAATCGTGCCGGCAATCTGCCGTATCGCCGAGACAACGCTGTCGTCCCCCCGGTCGGCGCCAAGAACCTCAACCAAGCTTTCCAGCGCGCTATCCTCCCTGGCGTACATTTCTTCCAGCACCTGCTCCATGGCCGCCGTCTCGAGCAAAGCGAGCTGCCCGCCGGTACCAAGGGTAAAATCTCCGCTTAACCCCGTCTGCTCGGGGAATTCTCGCACCAAAGCGTAACAGAAGGAATCCATCGTAGAAATACAGGCCTTCTGCATGAGCATTTGCTGACGCAGTAAACGCAGATTGCCAGGATGAGCCGTGACCTCGTGGGAAAGCCGTTCGGTCAGACGCAGACGCATCTCGCCCGCCGCCGCCTTTGTAAAGGTAACCACCAGCAAGCGGTTGGCGTCAACCGGGTCGCGCTCATCGGTCAACCGGCGCAAAATTCGCTCCACCAGCACGGCGGTCTTTCCTGACCCGGCCGCCGCCGACACCAACAGAGAACCGGTGCCGTCAATCGCCTGTCGTTGACGTTCGGTCGGCGAAAATGGCATCGAAATCCCCCCCTTCGTAAAGCTCTTTTTTCTGCGCCGCGCTCAAACGGCTTACCTGCCGGTGACTGACCCCCGGTTCGAGCGGACATGCCGCGGCAAAGTCGCAATATTTGCAGGCTTCCCGATTTAGCCCGTCTAGTGGATTCGGCGCAATCCAGCCTTGCTGTAAAGCATCTCCCATCGCACGAAGCGTGTCATCAATTCGCCGTCTCAGCTTTCCGAAGAAAGCCAAGCTGGCCACCGAGGAACGGCGGGAATCCAGCTTGCCCGAAGCGGTATACACGGCGGGAATAAACAACCCGCGGCCCTCCGGTTCCATCGCCCGCAGGGAACGCTCGTCGTCGAGCAAAATCCCATTCATGGTCATCGCCCGCTCCAGCTTTTGCAACGCGTCGCTCTCGTCCAGGCCGTCGGCCGCCGCGCTGACGCGTTTGGCCGGCATATAGAGCACCCCCGCCGGACGCAGATTTTCTCCAAAATTAGCCTGGCCGTTTTCCTCCACAGCAAAAAGATAAAGCAACATTTGCAGCCCCAGCCCCTCGCAGACATCCTCCAGCACATAGCTTTGGGAACCGGTTTTGTAATCTACTACCCGAAAATAGGTCACATCCCCCTCGCGGTACAGGTCCAGCCGGTCAATAATCCCACCCACCTGCATGGAGCCGCCTGAGGCAAGCTCAATGCGAATGGGACGTACCGCCCCTGGGGATTCGTCAATGTGCAGTTCACAGGCCGCCGTGATAAACTGGCTTTGCTCCAGCTCCCTGGCCAGATGCTCCACCAGAGTATCGAGCAGTACCTCAATGCGCCTCATTAAAAAGCGGAAACGGGAGGATTTGTCCTCATAGCCCCCCATGATTTGTACAACATACTCGTCCACCAAGCGATGGATTTCTCCCTGTCGCTCTTGCCTGGACAACCGGGCCAACCCCTTGCTGCCATATTGAGTCAGCAGCCGTTCCAGCACATAATGCACCAGAATCCCCTTGCGGCTAACGTCCAGACCCACGGTACGCAAGTTTTTTAGGCGTAGACCGTGCTTGCAGAAATAGAGAAAACGACAATGGTGGTAGTCCTCCACTCCCGAAGCCGACGGCCGCAAATCCTTGCCGTAGAGCGCCAGCGCGGTGGGCGGTTCCAGCGCCAGGCCCCGACCTCCGGTCGCGCGCTCCAACGCATGCAGCGCCAGAGCCGTATGCTCATCCTCCGCCAATGCCAGACGAAGACTTGCCTGCACCTCATCCGGCGTGCGCCACAGACGCGCGACATATTCGATTGCCGGCAGAGGCGACTCCACCGGCTCCAGCCGGGAGACGGCGTCCGTCGCGGTGCGATACTCCTCCTCATCGAGCATAAGGCAGCCGGGCAAAACCCTCGTCACCTGCCGCACCAGCTCCGATGGAGCCATTGCCTCCCCCGATGGGTTCGCGCGGCAATAGGACAGGTATACCCGTTCGGAAGCGGCGCAGACCGAAGCGTAAGCCAAAAATTTTTCCTCCACCATGGCGCTCTCACATTGATCGGTCACCGGAACATCCAAGGCGATAAGCTGGGCGCGTTCGGCGTCGCTGAGCAGGCCTCCCGCAGCCGGAGACGCGGGGAAAACGCCTTCGTTACACCCAAGCAAAAATACCGCTTTGGGCTGGGCGGGGCGCATACGCTCGGCGGCTCCCACGCTGACCTCGTCAATTCCCTGAGGCACCGATCCCAAATCCAGGGTAGCGATCATGCGCTCTAATAAATCGCAAAAGCGCGTGAAATCAATCGACACTCCGCGCAGCATGGATTCGAGCTGCCCCAGCATATTCATGCAAAGCTCCCAGGTGCGATATTGAATTGCGGCCTCTTCCGGTCTCCCCTGCGCTTCGAGCCGCTCGCCGAGACGTCGCAGGGCGGCGGCCGCCCCCACCTCGTCGAGCAATTCATAAACCGCCCCAGCCAATTGCCGCGGGGTATGAAACGCTTTGACCTTCTGCGCAAAATGGTCGAGCGGCTCCAAAATTCGCGT
>CABQCM010000125.1 GCA_902462665.1 uncultured Oscillospiraceae bacterium
TTCCTTAGGATTTGCGTTTAGAAACAGCCGCTCGGTTAAATCCGGGCGGCTATTTCTTTTTGTGCGTCAAGCACAAATTGACGATTGCTACGACTAACATACAGAATGTAAGTAACTCCATAGTTATCATGGCAACCACCTCCTTTCGGAGGAACAGCTCCGCCCTTGCGGCCGGTCGGTTTCCCTTCCGGCACCTTTTATCATACAAGATTGGAAATATTTCGTCAACTGTTTTTGACAATCAATTTATTGCAAAAGCAAATATTTTAATAAAAACGTGGGAATGTATTTTTAGCAATTAAAAAAAGAGGAAGCGAGCATTCGCTTCCTCCTTTTTCACTTTAAATATCGATATCCAACGGCTCATCCAGCGTCTCGGACACGTATTTTCCATTCTTCTTCCTCTGCCGCACGCATTCGGACAACAGGTACTCGATTTGCCCGTTGACCGAGCGGAAATCGTCCTCCGCCCAGGCCGCAATCTCGTTGTACAGCTTTGCCGACAGCCGCAGGGGAATTTGTTTTTTCTGAGTATCCGCCATATCAATACAGGCTTCCCGCGTTGACAATGGGCTGGGCGTCGTGGTTGCCGCACAGCACTACCAGCAGGTTGGACACCATGGCCGCGCGGCGCTCCTCATCCAGAGACACCGCCTTGTTCTGCTCGAGCCGCTCGAGGGCCATTTCCACCATACCCACCGCGCCGTCGACGATCATTTTGCGCGCGTCGATGATGGCCGAGGCCTGCTGGCGCTGGAGCATGACGGCGGCGATTTCGGGAGCGTAGGCGAGGTAGGTAATGCGGGCTTCGATGATTTCCAGCCCGGCGTCGGCCACCTTTTGCTGGATTTCATCCCGGATGCGCCGGGCGACGATTTCGCTCGATCCGCGCAGGCTGCCCTCGTCGGCTACCCCGTCGCCGGTGGTGTCCACATTGGGAGCCATATCGTAAGGATAAATGCGCACGATGTTGCGCAGGGCGCTGTCGCATTGCAGCGAGAGGTATTCCTTATAATTGTCCACCTCAAACACCGCTTTGGCCGTATCGACCACCCGCCACATCACGGCGATGCCGATTTCCACCGGATTGCCGAGGCAATCGTTGATTTTTTGCCGGTTGTTGTTGAGCGTCATGATTTTGAGGGAGATTTTCTTGTTCATCATCTCCATGCTGACGGCCGGGTTCGACGTAATGAGAAGGGGCTTTTGGGACTCGCCAGCGACATCCCCGCTTTGATTGAGCCGGGTTTTGGCGGCCGGATTGATGCTTGTGCAGAAGGGATTGACAAAGTAAAAGCCTTCGTTTTTCAGCGTGCCGACGTATTTGCCGAACAGCGTGAGCACCAGGGCCTCCTGCGGCTTGAGCACGCGCAGGCCGCAAAAGGGAATCCACCCCACCAGAAGCCAAAGCGCGCAGACGACGAGCAGCACAATCGGCAGCGGCGCGCCGCCAGAGGATTCGGTAAGAATGCAGCCAAACACAAAGCCTGTGATGGCGGCGGCGTACAGCAACAGGGTCAGCAGCAGCACGGCCATGCCGTTTTTGCGGTTATTGAGAACTTTTTCTTGCATGATAGAGGACCTCCGTTCTTACTTGATATCAAAATCATATCATGCATATATCAAATTGTCAATACCCTTTCAAAAATAATTGTTTTGTCTTGCTGTATCAATTTTGATTACCATTGCTTAACAAGGGTACACACGCCTGTTGGCGACCAAAAGGGTGGTTTGCGGCGTTCTCGACAGCCCAACCGCTGCCTGCACTCTTTTTCACGCCGATCAACCGTGTTTTTCCTTGTTAAGAGGTGGTAATATTGTTGCAGTGAATGTGCCCCTCTTTGCATACGATATTTTCGCAGGAAATGTGCTCCGCATGGAGAATATTATTGCAGCGGACGTCGCCCTGGGCATCGACGCTGCCGTCAATATCGCCGCATTTTACCTCGCCGCCCGAATGGATTCCGCCGCCGACGTTGCCGCATTGAACGTCTTCGCCCGCGCTGATGCTGCCGCCGATGTCGCCGCAGTTGATGTCTTCGCCCGCGCTGACGTTGCCGCCGACGTCGCCGCAGTTGATGCCTTCGTCCGCGCTGACGTTGCCGCCGACCGGGCCACAGTTTACCCCGTCGTCCGCGCTGACGTTGCCGCCGACCGGGCCGCAGTTGACCCCGTCGCCCGCACTGACGTTGCCACCGACCGGGCCGCAGTTGACCCCATCGCCCGCCTTGACGCTGCCGCCCACCTGGCCTTTGATATCGGCCGAGCCCCAAATTTCCACGTTCCATACCTGGTCGCGGGGCAGATGGGTCACATCCAGGGGGATGAGGCGAGTGGGATCAATCTGTTCCCGGCTCAGACAACGCCGGCCAAGAAACTGCACCAGGCGCAGACAACCGTCGTCGGGAAGCAGGGGCATGGAGATTTCGGCATGCTGCCGCTCGCCGGTAAACAGGAAGTCGATGGTCACGCCGAAAAACTGGGCAATGCCGGGTAGCATCAGGATATCGGGCAGGGACGCGCCGGTCTCCCATTTGCTGACCGCCTGAATGCTCACCCCCAGGGCGGCGGCAAGCACCTCCTGGCTGATGTTTCGCTGGCGGCGCAGGGCTTTGATGGTATTGCCAATGGAATGGCTTTTCTCCATGGGTCGTCGCTCTCCTTTCACAGATAAAATTCTGTTTTCAGTATATCCGCGCCGGAAGGGAAAGACAAGACACTCGTGTTTGAATTTTTCAACCGTTAGTTGAATTTGTAACCAAGGGTTGCCTGTTCGGTAGAAAGGACGGATAACGTCAGACGGATAAAATCCGTTTTGCTGCGGGTTTACTTTCCCGCGCGAATTTAGTATAATATACTGTAAACATAGATAGGATACTGCTCACGCAGCGTGGCGTGGCGGATATTTCCCAAAGAAAAGGGGATTGTATTGATAACCGATATGACCGAAGGTAAGCCGGGACGGATGCTGTGGCGCTTTTCCATCCCCATGCTGGTGAGCGTGATGTTTCAGCAGTTTTACAACATCGCCGACAGCGTCATCGCCGGGCGGTACGCCGGGGAGGACGCGCTGGCCGCCGTGGGGGCTTCCTACCCCATCACCATGATTTTTATGGCCGTGGCGGTCGGCTGCAACGTCGGCTGCTCGGTGGTGGTGTCCCAGTTGTTCGGCGAGAAGGACATGACCCAGTTAAAAACGGCCGTCACTACCTCGCTGTTTGCCGTGGCCGGGCTGAGCCTGTTGCTCACCGCGCTGGGGCTGGGCCTGAGCATGCCCATGATGCGTGCGCTCAACACCCCCACCAATATTTTTGACGACGGGGCGCTTTACCTGGGCATTTACATCGGCGGCCTTCCCTTTTTGTTTTTGTATAACGTCTGCACCGGCGTGTTTACCGCCCTGGGGGATTCGAGAACCCCGCTGTATTTTCTCATCGGCTCCTCGCTGGGCAATATCGCGCTGGATTTGTGGTTTGTCATTGCCTTCGATATGGGGGTGGCGGGGGTCGCCTGGGCTACCTTCCTCGCTCAGGGGGTGTCGTCGGTGCTGGCACTTTTGGCGCTGGCGCGCGCGGTGCGCGCTATCCCGACGGACGAAAAGCCAAAACGGTTTTCCCTGCCCATGCTCGGCCGTCTCAGCCGCATGGCCGTGCCGAGCATTTTACAGCAATCCTTTGTCTCGGTGGGAAACCTGTTTATCCAAAGCCTCATCAACGGCTACGGCTCGGCCGTCATCGCGGGGTATTCGGCCGCCATTAAACTCAACACCTTCGCCCTCACCTGCTTTAACACGTTGGGCAACGGGCTTTCCAATTTTACGGCGCAGAATGTCGGCGCGGGGCTTACCGCGCGGGTGAAAAAGGGCTTCCTCGCCGGGGTGGTTATGGCCGTGTGTGTGGCGGCCCCCTTTGTGGCCCTCTATCTCGGCTGGGGCGATGGGATGATTCGGCTGTTTTTGCCCTCCGGCGCGGACAGCGGGGCGACCGCTCTGGCGGTGGGCCGGCGGTTTCTGCTGCTGGTCTCTCCCTTTTATCCGATGATCGCCGTCAAGCTCATGGGCGACGCGGTGCTGCGCGGCGCGGGCGCGGTGGGCTACTTTATGATTACTACCTTTACCGATTTGGTGCTGCGGGTGGTGCTGTCCTATCTGTTTTCCCCCGCGCTTGGCACCGACGGCATCTGGTTTTCCTGGCCCATCGGCTGGGGGATTGCGGCCGTGCTTTCCTGCATCTTTTATTTCTCCGGCGTGTGGAAGCGCGCCCGCGCATAGACGGAGCAATCCGGGTACAATGCGCTGCAGGGCGGCAGATTTGGCCGCCAGCCGCGTTGCCGTTTCTGGAAAAGCGTCGGCTTTCTGTCTTCCGGCGCCTTGCCGGCTGCAAAAGCTGCGCGGCCCTGCGGTCCAAGATTTTTTGCGCAGAGCATGGGAGCGCCGGGAAGGCGCGATGCAGCGAGACAGCGCCGGGCAAAGCTGCGTAACACACCCGGTGTTTCAAGGCTTTTGCGCAAAACGTAGGATGCCTTGCTTGCTCGTCTAGACCATCCGAAAGGAAGAGATCGCATGACTCGAAAAACGAGAAGTTCTCTGCTTGCCCTGCTGCTCGCCCTATGCATGGGGCTTGCGGCCTGCTCCCAGCCGGCGGGCGGCGATGTTCCCCCCACCGAAAAGACGGCGTATGGCTGCCAGCCGCAAAGCGTGCTTTCGGTGTTTGACAACAGCTTTGCCATTGCCTCTGAGCGGGGAGACTGCATTTTTTACAAAAGCATGGCGACCGGCGGGTTGATGCGAGCCGGTCGGGATATGAGCAACCCGGTTCCATTGGAGGGAGGGCAAATCACCGGTATCGGCTTTGAGGACGATTCTCTCTTTTACGCCCGGGTCGTCGAGGGGGAAACGAGTAAGCGTTCCGAGCTGGTGCGGGCCGACGCGAGAGGGGAGAATCCCCAGGTGATTTTCTCTACCGAACGCGCTATTCGCCAGATGCTGATTGTTGACCGGCTGATTTATTTTGTAGCCTATAATGAGGAATCGTGCGAGCTGTGGCGCTGCAACCTCAAAGGGCAGAGCCTTGTCACGGTGGCGGGCGACACGCTGGGTGTTGGGGATTACACCCTGAGTCAAAACACCGTTTACTTTAATATGGTCTGGGCGGAGGAGCTTCAGGATTACTCCATCTACCGCTGCGGCATCGCCGGCGCGGGGCTGGCCCTCACCGGGTTCCGCCGTGGCGGGAGCTTTTTCTTCGCTGGGGACAGCCTTTACAGCGTCGTGCCGTATGGGGACGATCAGGTCATGTTGG
>CABQCM010000126.1 GCA_902462665.1 uncultured Oscillospiraceae bacterium
GACAACAACCTCAAGGGCGACGACGTGCAGGAGGGGTTGGTAGCGGTGGTCAGCGTCAAGCTGACCGACGCGCAGTTTGAAAGCCAGACCAAGGCCAAGCTGGGCAATACCTCCATGGGCACCCTGGTCAATCAGATGATGACCGACAAGCTTATGACCTTTTTGGAGGAAAATCCTTCGGTGGCCAAGACCATTCTCGAAAAGGCCATGGCCGCCTCCACCGCCCGCGAGGCGGCGCAGAAGGCGCGGGATCTCCAGCGCAACCGGTCGGGGCTTTCTAAGGTGCGCATGCCCGAGAAGCTGGCCGACTGTATTTCCAATAATCCGGCCGAAACCGAGATTTTCATCGTCGAGGGAGATAGCGCCGGCGGCTCGGCCATCAAGGGGCGCGATTCCCGCATTCAGGCCATTCTTCCCTTGTGGGGAAAGATGCTTAACGTGGAGAAAGCCCGCATTGACAAGGTGTTCGGCAACGATAAGCTGACCCCGGTTGTCGTCGCGCTGGGCACCGGCATAGGGGACGATTTCGACCTGTCCAAGCTGCGCTATCATAAAATTTTTATTATGGCTGATGCCGACGTCGACGGTTCTCATATCCGCACGCTGCTGCTGACCTTCTTTTTCCGCTATATGCCCGAGCTGATTGAAAACGGCCACATTTACATCGCCCAGCCTCCCCTGTTTAAAATTGAAAAGGGCAAGCAGTTCTTCTACGCTTTTTCGGACGAGGAGCGGGATATGTACATCGCCCAGCTCGGCGGCAACGCCAATGTGCAGCGGTACAAGGGTCTTGGTGAAATGGACGGCGACCAGCTTTGGGAGACGACCATGGACCCGGCCTTCCGCACCGTGCTCAAGGTCAATATGAGCGACGCGGAGGAAGCCGACCGCACCTTCTCCCTGCTCATGGGCGACGAGGTTGAGCCGCGGCGGGAATTCATTGAGAAAAACGCGAAATTCGTGGTTAATCTGGACATTTAAAAGAATTTCAGAGCAGCTGGAAAGGCGGATAAGCCATGGCAAAAACAGTAACCTGTGAAAAATGCGGCGGGGTGCAAGCCATTTTTCGAGACGAAAACGGCGGAATGAAATGCGCCTTCTGCGGGGAAGAGATCGAGAACCTGCCTCCGTATGAGCAGGGGGAAGAGCTTTCCTACGGCGCCGCCGAAAGCGCCGCCCAGCCCGAGGGTGAGCCGGCCGAGGCCGTTTTTACCCTGAATCGTCAGGAGGTAGAGGACGCGCTGCTCCTCACCGGCCGCATCAAGCCCCATATCATGACCTCGGTGGTTGAGACGGTGCTGCTGGTGCTTCTTCTGGCAATGCAGTGCACCAGTGTCATCGGCGGTATGTTGCATTGGAAGGATTATCCCGAGCCGGGAGGAATGAATTATTTCCTGCTGGCAGTGATTGTGGTTCTTATTCCGGTGGTGTGGATCATGCCCCGGCGCAACAACCGGCGCATTGTTGACCGCTCGGTCAGCGGCAATGAGCTGCGGGTGCGAGTATATGAAAATCTTTGCGAGGTCTTTATTCCGGCCGACGACAAGGGCTGGGACGTGACCTTTGGCAAGGATAGCTTCTGCGTTTCGGAATGCGAAGAAATGTTCGTTCTCACCTTGTCCGACGGCCGGCTTTTGGCCCTGCCGAAACGGGGATTTGAGGGTGACGGCGTAGCGATTGCACGCGAACGCCTGACCGACGCGGCAGGGGGACTGACCCCCTTTGAAGAAAAGGCGCTGCGTCGCAGCGGTAAGCTCGATTGTAGCCGCACGGCGGAAACACAGGATGCCGCACAAGGCGAGAAAGAATAAGCTGATGGCCTAAATAGCTGTTTTTTCACAAATAATAAAAATATTGTGGAAAACAAGACGGCAATGATATTTTATTTCGTCTTAAGGAGGCGAAGCGCCGCATGAGCGAGCCGGTAACCCGGGTGGAATTTAGCCTGACCTACGAGGATCTGCTCCAGTTTCATAAGCAGTATCTGCGTCGGTTCGGCGCAAACCGGCTGCGCATTCCCCTGATGGCCCTATCCCTGCTGTTGGTTCCGTTGGCTATGATGCTCGATTTGCTCGGCGGCGGGCAAAGCTTTGCGGCAACGGTGATGGCCTTCATCGCGGCGGCGTTGATTTTCCTGTTTTTTTTGGTTGTCTTTCCCATGTCCATCCGCGGCCAGGCCAGAAGGGCCTACCTCGCCTGCGCCGACTATCACAAGCCGGTGGCGATGGACTTTTATCCCAGCGTGATGGTAACCAGCTATCGTTATACTCGGCATACGGTTGGGTATGAGTCGATTGTCTCTTGCTGTGAGACGACATCTCACTTTTGTTTTTTTGAAAATCGTTATACCATGCTTGGTCAGGTGCTGCCAAAGTCGTCGCTGACCGCGCAGGAGGTGGACGCATTGCGCTCTACTTTCCAAAGGGTGTTTGGCAAACGGTATCGGGTTTGCTAAATTGATCGAATTATCTTTCGTGAACCGATGGTAATGTCTAAGGAGAGAAACTATGAGTACGGTCATCGCGCAGTGTGAGGTGCATCCCACCCAGGCGCAGGTGCTTCAGTTTAACCGGGATTTGTTCCGACGGGGAGGCAACCGCCTGTTTTACATCCTTTCGGGGAGCTTGTTTCTCATCCTGTCGGTCGTTCTGCTTTGCTCGCCTCAGCCGGCCTTTCGTTGGTTTTCGCTGCTGGCGTTGGCCTGTGCTGGCGCGACACTGCTGCAAATGACCGTTTTTCTGCGCTATTGGGTGAGCAGGATGCTGCGCGGCAGCCCTCAAATGCTGCGACCACATCGGGTGGTGTTAACCGAGGACGAATTACTGGATCTTCCCCTGGTGGGTCAAAAGCCGCCCTATACCGAGGTTAACTGCCCTTACGATGAACTCTACGAGGTGCTGCAAACCAGGGATTTTTATTATTTTCGTTATAATATGACTTCCAGCACTCTTGTCCCCCGCGCGCTGATTCCGCCTGGGCAGGAGGAACGGCTGTGCGAAAGGCTTAGGCTTTGCTGCGGTTTTCGCTTTGTGTGTCTGCCCTATGGTAGAAAACGGCCCGAGCGAGGATAGCCGAGTCGGAATCGCTTGAAGTCGTCGAAAGCGACAGAATATCGGCGCTTTTCGGCTTGTCGTCATGGCAAGGCGTTAATTCACGAGTATTTTGACGATGCAAAGGCGAAAATCCGCCCTTTCAAATCGAGTTCAAGGGATTCAAAGCTCGGCTAAGCGCGGATTTACATAGAGAAAAAACAGCCGGCCTTTTGCCGGCGAGTATTTCAAACCAGGAAAAAGGTGATTTTGTTGGAATTGCAGGAACCGCATAACAAGCTAATCGAGGTCGATATCGTAAACGAGATGCGCAAGTCTTTCCTCGATTACTCCATGTCGGTCATCGTGGCCCGTGCGCTGCCCGACGTGCGCGACGGACTCAAGCCGGTTCACCGCCGGATTCTCTACACCATGTATGAGAATTCCCTGACCCCCGACAAGCCCTACCGTAAATGCGCCGACACGGTCGGCTCGGTGCTGGGCCGGTACCATCCGCACGGCGACGCGTCGGTTTACGATGCATTGGTGCGCTTAGCGCAGGATTTCTCCATGCGCTATATGCTGGTGGACGGGCACGGGAACTTCGGCTCCATCGACGGATATCCCGCCGCCGCCTACCGGTATACCGAGGCGAGAATGAGCAAAATGGCCGTGGAGATGCTGCGGGACATCGACAAGGAAACGGTCGATTTCGCCCCCAACTACGACGACCGCCTCAAGGAGCCGGTGGTGCTGCCCTCCCATTTCCCCTCGCTGCTGGTCAACGGCTCGTCGGGTATCGCAGTGGGCATGGCGACCAACATCCCGCCTCATAACCTGGGCGAAGTGGTCGACGGCATGTGTCATCTGATTGATAACCCCGAGGCCACGGTGGACGAGCTCAACGAATTTATCAAAGGCCCTGACTTCCCCACTGGAGGCATCGTCATGGGTCGAAGCGGCATTCGCGCGGCCTACGCCACCGGGCGCGGGCGCATCATCGTGCGCGGCCGGGCCGAAATTGAAGAGAGCCGCTCCAACGCCTACCGCATCGTGATTACCGAGATTCCCTACATGGTCAATAAGCTCAATTTGGTCAAATCCATGGTGGATTTGGTCAAGGAAAAACGGGTGGAGGGCATCGACGATATCGTCGATCACTCCAACCGCGAGGGAATGCGCATCGTGGTCGAGCTGAAACGGGACGTCAATCCCCAGGTCGTGCTCAACCAGCTTTACAGCTATACCCAGCTTCAAACCACCTTCGGGGCGAACATGCTCGCGCTGGTGAACGGCGAGCCGAAGGTGCTCAACCTCAAAGAAATGCTGCAACACTACATCGACTACCAGTGCGAGGTGGTCGTGCGCCGCACCCGGTATGAGCTGCGCAAGGCGCAGGAGAGAGCCCACATCGTGGAGGCTCTCAAGATCGCCATTGACTTTATCGACGAGGTTATCGCCATCATCCGTTCCTCCAAAACCATTGCCGAGAGCAAGCAGCGTTTGATGGATCGCTTCGAGTTTGACGACACGCAGGCCACCTACGTCGTGCAGATGCGCCTGGGTCAGCTTACCGGTATGGAGCGCAGTAAAATCGAGGAAGAGCTGGCCGAGCTGAAGGCCCGCATTGCCGATTTGAGCGATATTCTCGCCAGTGAGGACCGCATTCACAGCATCGTCAAGGAAGAGGCTTTGGTCGTGCGCGACAAGTACGTGGACGACCGCCGCACCGAAATCACCGCCGTGTCGGGCGAGGTGGACATTGAAGACCTCATCCCGGTGGAGGAATGCGTGCTGACCATGACCCACATGGGCTACATCAAGCGCCAGCCGAGCGACACCTATCACCTCCAGCGCCGCGGCGGACGCGGCGTCAGCGGCATGTCCCGGCGGGACGAGGATTTTGCGGAGAACATGTTTACCTGTTCCTCCCACGATTATATTCTCTTTTTCTCCAACCGCGGCCGGGTGTATCGCCTCAAGGCTTACGAGGTGCCGGAGGGGAGCCGGACTTCCAAGGGCATGAACATCGTCAACCTCCTGCCGATTGAAGGGGAAGAAAAAATCACGGCCATGATTCGGGTGTCCGAGTTCGAGGAGGACAAGTACCTGTGCATGGTCACGCGGCAGGGAATTATTAAGCGGACTTCCCTTTGCGCCTACGACACCGCCCGCAAGGGAGGCATCATCGCCATCACTCTTGACGAAGGGGACGAGTTGCGCTGGGTGCGCC
>CABQCM010000127.1 GCA_902462665.1 uncultured Oscillospiraceae bacterium
TGCGTGAGCAGGATATTGACATCTACTACCGCTTTATCGGCAAAATTGAGTAAAAACAAAGATATGAGTGCCTATGCAAGTAGGCGTAGGCACTCGTACATAACCAATATCTTTAAGTGCGGGAAACGGGAATTTGCTATCCAGATATGGAATTCATTCCATCCATAGCGAATTTTTTTACAATTTCAATCGATGAGTTGTTCGGGTATGACAATGAACGGACCAAGCGGATTGATGTGCTCGCAGAAAAAATTCAAGAGATGAATTTACGTAATAACGGAAGCGATGTCTGTGTGGAGGACTGTATTCAATTCGCCAGAGAAAGCTTGACTGAATTTCCAGAAAACGAAAAAATCATGCTATGCCTGGCGTCTGTGCTATACAACGCAGGATACGTGCGGTACGGAGAGCATCATCTTACCGACGATCAAGGTTATGACGTATTGGACGTTGAGCGTCATCGAACCTATACGGAATGGCAGGGAGCCATAACGCTGTATGAAAAGCTGCTGCTGACGCTGGATGAGGGTGAAGTGAGGCGTCAGGCGGTGCGGGAACTGCTCCAGCTATATGCTAATGTCGGGGAATCGGGGAAAGCGTTTTGCCTCGCACAGGCCGCTCCGGCTCTTTCCGACTGTCGCGAACTGCTGTGCCTGAATACCTGCGATGGAGCAAAACGCGCCGAACAATATGGCGAAAGTCTTTTGACGTTGGTGAAAGCCTGTTCCAGTCTGATGATCTCATGCATTCAGGTGAACAAAGCGCAGATCGCGCCGGACAATGCAGTGCAAGCGATTAAAAATGCCATTGACATCTTTGGTTTCGTGTGTTCCGACGGCAATTATGGGCTGTATCATGCGGACTTGATTGGATTAAATCTATATCTGTCTGAATTCCTTTGGTTGTCCGGGGATCATGACGGCACTTTTCGAGCCTTGGATCAAGCTCTGGAGCACGCAAGGAGATACGAAAGCGTCTGTAGACAGAAAGAGGTTTGCTATACCGCTCCCCTTATTTCGAAGGTTAGAAGCCGCCAACAGGAAAGTTTTGAAGTGAAAATCGCGGCGAGTTTGCCAGACGATTGGCCATGGTGGCGTGTTCCTGACTGCTCCAAAGCAGAAGCTGAGATGAAGGCGGATCCCAGATGGGATGAATGGGTCAAGAAAGCGCAAGCCAGCTGAAACAACATTGATACCATTTACGCTACGCGTTCATAGTATAATACGCTATCACCATAGGTGAGCGACAAAAATCGAAGTATAATGGCCGCAAATTGGGGCGCCTTCCTTGCGGGGGCGCTTTTTTCTGTGTTAATTCCCAAGATAACGCGTTTTTGGCAATTTTTTTGCCCATGGTGAAAATGAAAGAAACACGATAGGACAAGTGTACTGTTTCAAATGGGTTCATTGAATATAATGGCTAAAATTTGTTATTACAAATTTTAGAATGAAAATAAAATGTTGGTCAATTTAAATAAATAATCAATAATTTAATAGACAATTAATACATAAACAAATATTTTTTGCTTGACAATAGAACAACTTTGAATTATAATTACGACAAATTCAATGGAGGTTATGATGGATTATGAGTAGGGAATGTATTCGTTCACTCATAGCGGTATTATGCTGTTTTACGCTGATCGCGTCCTTGGGAGCGACCGCGTCAATCGCGGATCAAGATCCAGTCGCGCAGGCACAATCGGCGATCGAAGCCATTGGGCTGGTAAGCTATCGGCCGAGCGTACTTCAGGCAATTGAGGCGGCCGAGGCAGCCTTTGGCGGACTGGACGAGGCGCAAAAGGCACAGGTGGCCAATGCGGATGCGCTTGCAGCCGCTCGGGAGGAGTACAATTCTCTGGCGGCGATTGTCGATGGCATGAAAATTGTTTGGCAGGCCGATGTCAGCTCGTTAGAGGGAGTTGCTTCGGATAACTGTGAATTTGCGGCCGAGGATATGGGAGACAGCGACGAGCATGCCGGGGCGCATTGGGTGATTAGCCCCACGGCGAATTGGTCGGTATGGGGCTCGATGGATTTGGATATCTCGGGCTATGATTTCAATCAGCTCAAGCTGAGGATGAGCTTGCGCCGCACTGGCGAGAAGGACGGCATCGTTGGAATTCGTTTTCAAAACGGGAACGAAGCGTCGATGCTAGGCTCCAAATGGTATGGTGAGATCGGCGCGGCCAATGGTGAGTGGACCTTGTTTGAAATTCCCTTCACCGGGTTTGAAAACCCTCAGGACTGGTCGAAGTGGACGGCCGATACCTGGAATTCTTCCGTTCCGATCACGCAGTTCCGCATTGCACAGGATAATGGCGATCCGGCGGATAAAATCGAGGTAGACGGCTTTGCGATTTACAACGATGATGTACAGGTATTGGTGAATGCGGCCAATGCGGTAGTCGATCAAATCGCGGCGATTGGGTCTTCCAGTCAAAGCGCGGCAATTGCCAAGGCTCGCGCCGATTACAACGAGCTCAACGAGACGCAGAAGAAATTGGTGGTCAACGAAGGCGCGCTTTGTGCGCTGGAGGATTCGGCCTATACGCCGGCCGATGTGGAGAAGGCCATCGATGCCATTGGGCTGGTAAGCTATCGGTCGAGTGTACTTCAGGCGATTGAGGCGGCCGAGGCAGCCTTTGACGGGCTGGACGATGCGCAAAAAGCACAGGTGAGCAATGCGGATGCGCTTGCAGCCGCTCGGGAGGAGTATAATTATCTGGCGACCATTGCCGACAGTCTGAAGATCGTTTGGCAGGCCGATACCAGCTCGTCAGAGGGAGTTTCTTACGATAACTGCGAATTTGCGGCTGAAGATATGGGAGACAGCGACGAGCATGCCGGGGCGCATTGGGTGATTAGCCCCACGGCGAATTGGTCGGTATGGGGCACAATCGAACTGGACATTTCAGGCTATGATTTTGACCAGCTCAAGCTGGGCATGAGCTTGCGCCGCACCGGCGGGGACGATAGCCTGATGGAAGTGGATGTGCGTAATGCGCGCGATCAGCGTCTCTTGGGCTCGAAGTGGTATGGAGAGGTCGGCGCGGACGACGGCGAGTGGACCTACTTTGAAATTCCGTTTAACCAGCTTGAAAATCCATTGGCGGGAATCGATCCTTGGCCAAAGTGGACGGCAGACACCTGGGATTCTTCCTCGGCTATCACGATGTTCCGTTTGGCCCAGCCGATCAACCCGGCAATGACAATCGAGATAGATCATTTTGCGATTTACAACGACGGCTCGGACACCCAGGCGCTGCTGGATGAAGCCAATGCGGTGGTCGATCAGATTGCAGCGATTGGGGAGATTACCTCGGCCGCGCAGGACGAAGAGGTGAACGCCGCCCGCGCTGCTTTTGATGCGCTGAGCGAGACCCAGCAGGCGCTGGTGGTCAACAGCGAAGCGTTGCGCACCATGGAGCTAGCGGTACGTCAACACAAGACGGCAGCCAATGTGGTGGCGGCGATTGCTGAAATTGGGGAAGTGACGGCGGAAAATATCGATCAAAAGATAGACGTTATTCTCAATGCGCGGGAAACTTTTGACGCGTACTATGAAAAGTACAACGACGAGAGCCTCATCTCCAATCTGGATGTTTTGCTGGCAGCCGAGGGCGCAGTAAATGAAGCTCGCCTTCAGGATATCGCCAACGTAGAATCTTATATCTCCGCCATCGGCGATGTGACCAAGGAAAACAGCGCCGAAGCGCTGCCGAAAATTGAAGCAGCCGAGAGGGAGCGCGACGCGCTGGCCCAAAAATATGGCGACGCGGTGCTGGATGAAGTGGACAATCTGGAAGTCCTGACCGCGGCCCGGGCGAAGTATGAGGAGCTTAATCCGGCGGTGATGCTGGGGGACATCAATGGAGATGGAAAGATTGACGCTTCCGATGCTTTGATTGCGCTGCAGCACAGCGTTCAATTGACCAAGCTGGAAGGCGATAAGTTTGCCGCGGCCGATGTCAATCGAAACGGCGTGGTGGATGCATCCGACGCCTTGCTGATTCTCCAGTATTCGGTGCATCTCATTACGGAGTTTGCTGAGGCTTAATTTGTTATCTCCTCCTACCAAGTTTGCCGCACTGCCCGGAATTTTAGCGGACAGTGCGGCCGCTTATTCCAGAGAAAGATAAGCACCATGATTTTTGTTTATTTTCAGAAAGGAGCAGTGGAATGAACGCTTTCTTGAAACGTCTTTTGGCGGTTTCCATCGGCGCGGCCATGCTGCAGGGAGCATGTTTGTCGGGTGGTGCAGCGGTGAGCGAAGCGCCAGAGAAAACTGTACAAAGGGTTATCGTGGGAGGGAACGGCATGGAATATACAGCAACGGATTATATGCCCAATACCGACGCCGAGCGGGCGCTGATTGCCGGCAGCCCTGGGTTGATTGGGCAGTATGGCACCGATTATTACCGCTTTTCAGACGGCAACAATTCCTTCACTTATCGTCTGCCGGGAGAGATCGGGCAGATGGCGTATGTGGTAATGGATTTGAGCGCGGAGTATTCGATCAAGGTTTCTACCGACAACAAGACGTGGACCGAGGTGCTTAATTTTAAGCATGACGGGTTGTTCCGCGAAAAACGCGCCATTGATTTGACGCCCTACTATGAGCTGTCTACCAATGTTTATCTGCGCGTTTCAGACGCGTCGCCGCAAAACGGATGGGGCGGTCAGCTGCGCAGCTTGCGGTATGTGACCATTACCGGCCCCGACGGCGACCTGCCGGCCTGTAAGGATATTTCCGACGAATGGAAAACGTCGGATGGAAAAACGGTTGACGCCGGCACGGCGGTGAGCGCCACGCCCGGCAGTGAGATTACTTTTGCCAAGACCGTGCGACTGCCGGCCAATTGGATCGGCGGCGAACTGGGACTCAGCTTTTCCTGGGTTGAGAGCGGCAAGACTCCCATTGTGCGCGTTGACGGTCAGGAGGTTGCGTCGGTCACCCACTACGGAAACAACCTCACCATTCCGCTTCCGGAGGGAAGCAATGGAAAATCGGTGACCATCGAGGTGGTTACCGCCGCTACGGAGAACGGTAAATGCGGGCTGTGGGATGCGGTACGCGTAGGCTTTTTGGATATGATTTCCTTGCCCGAATCAAGCTGGTCGTTTGACGGCGAAACCCGCAGTATTCACGAAAACTATTTTACCGACGAGACCGATCTGGTTCGGCTCAATGCCCTGGCAGGAAATTTTGCCTCGAGCCTTTACGACGGCCGTTACGGCTTGACCAGCTTCAAT
>CABQCM010000128.1 GCA_902462665.1 uncultured Oscillospiraceae bacterium
ATTTTTACCATGGTCACCGTGACCATCGCTGTGCTTGGAAGCTACGGCACGGTCACCCGCTTCCCATTTTACACCGCGACCGGCGTATTTCAGATGGGGGCGTTCCAAAATTTAGACGCTCTTCAAATCGGCGTATGGACGCTAGGCGGCTTTTTAAAATCCGCTTTTTATCTTTGGCTTTGCCGGCATTGTTTGCAAAAAGCCTTTCCGATTTTTCAAAAATTTCTTCCAGCCTGCGCTCTTGCGCTGGCAGCCGCATTGTGTGCGTCAGTCTATTCGGGCAACGAATCTCGACTGCCCTTGAGCGTGACGGCGGCCGCTCTTGCGCTGACCGCTTTGGTGATTCCGATTGTGCTTTTGTTTACGCGCGGTCAAAAGCAAGGAAAGGGGGAGACGGCATGAAAAAATTCTGGTGCCTGATTGCGGCTTGCAGCGTGATATTTTGCACATTATGCGCCTGTGCCCCCATCGTGCGTCTGGAAGAGCGATTGATTATTCGCAGCATGGCGGTCGATTATGACGGCGAATATATCGTGAGCGTACAGTCCTACCGCTCCAAAGAGGAGGGCGGCGAGGAATTTGAACTGGTTACCGCGCGGGGAGACAGCGTCTACGAATCCTTAGGGCGTTTGGAGGAAATTTCCGGACGTTTGCCCTTTTATTCCGAATTGGCCGTCATTATCGTGGGGGATTCGGCGGTACGGCAGGGAATGAATCGCCTTCTCAGCGGTTTCGTTCAGGAAAACGAAATCCGTATGGGGGTCTATGTCTTTTACGCCGGGCAATCGGCTGCCGATTTGTTGACTCTGGAGGAGGCCACTTCTCCCGACGAAGAGCTGATCGCGGTAGCCAAGGCGCAATTGAGCGCTCCCGTACTGGATGCCAGCCGGCTATATAATGTCGTCGGCCGGATTCAGGGAGAGGGGCAGGACGCTTTGCTTCCGATTCTTTACACCCGTCAGGAGGAAGGTGGCCAGGATTATATGGTGGACCGTGTGCTGTGTTTTCGGGATGAACCGCCCGCCGCTGTTTTGGACGCGCAGCAGACCGAGACGCTTGGATGGGCGTTGGGAGGAATCTCGACCGAGAACATCTTTCTTCGCGACCCGCAGGGAGAAGATGTCTTTTTTCGGCCGGTGAACGCGTCAAACCGAATCGATTTTGCGCTGGACGGCGATAACCTGTCTCTGGTTCTGAAAATAAAGCAGAGTCTGGAGTTCCTGCCCCTGCATCCTGGTGCGGTGTCGGAACGACAGCGCGATGAAAGATTGGAGCGATCCCATGTCGAGCTCCAGCGGCAGATGCAAGAGCGGTTGGATGCGCTCATCGACCTGGTTTTTTGTTCCTCAGGCAGCGACGTCTTTTTATTTGGCGTTCATTTGCGCCAGCAGCAGCCACGCTATTGGAAGCAGGCGGGGGAACGCGCTGCACAGGCGGTGCACAGCGTGCGGCCTGAGGTTAAAATTCATCTCCAAATTGAAGAAGGGTGACTTGACGCGAAAGACGCGATGGACTATACTAATATTTAGTATAGCTTCATCCGTTTCGACAACGGATGGGGAGTAAAGGAGAATGCAATATGTCCTACACCGATCCCAATTTCAATCCGCAGCGTGTCAGCACCCCTCCGGCGGGATATGTCCCCGATCCGCGCGATGTGGCGGACAATAAGGTTATCGCTATCCTGGCCAACTTTGGAATCCTATTTTTCCTGCCTCTGGTCTGCTGCCCCCAGTCACCCTTTGCTCGCTTTTTCAGCAATCGCGGGCTGTTGATTTTAATTCTTGGTGTAGCCAGCGGCGTTGTGTCGTCTGTTTTAAATTTTATTCCCATCGCGGGATGGATCATCGGCGGCCTGATTTCGATTATCATCGGCATTGCCAACCTGATCATCTTTATTCTCAGCGTCATTGACGCGGCGTCGGGTAAGACCTCACCGCTGCCCGTCATTGGTGACATTCAAATCATTAAGTAGCCGGAAAGCCTTATAAGCATTTCGTCAATTGTCTGTTTAGAAAGATAGCGAAGGATACCATTTGTGCTTATCACAGATGGTATCCTGTTGTTTTTTTGCCTGTGCCCCCCATATTTTCAGCCCCTCTCACATAGATATAAGTATCCCGGAGAATCAACAGCCAGGATATTTCAAATCTCATGTGGCGGGGTGGTTGTCATTTTTGCAGTGCTGCATTTGCAATCGAATGAAAAGTATAAGGGGGTGCGCCGGTGGTTCGCTCGTTATGGCTTGGCTCGACCGCGGGTTCGTACCGTAGAGGCTCCCTTTGGTTCCTTTTTTGTGATTGAAACCGTTTTGTCCCGCAACGGGGTGGTTTGGCCCAAAGTGGCTCGCGCGGCGGGGGCGGAGGCTGGCCGTCTTTTGCTGCCTTGCGGAGTACGTCCGCCGGATGGAGGCGAAGTCAAAGGATATTCGGACGAGGAGTTTCGCCGCCGGCTGCTGGTGAATTTTGTGCTGGATCTTCTGCGCCAGGCAGGAAAACAGCGACGCTTAGAGGTAGCTTTTGTGGATATCGCCGGACAATGCGCCGGGGTGGCGGCTGAGCTGATCCAGTGTGCATCGTCGCTGCGAGTGTTGACCCTGCGGCCGCGTCGATATGACGCTTGCTGCGCCTATTGTATTCAAAAATATGGAGCCGCTCCTTTGATCAGCGGGGACCCCGGCGTGATGCAATCTGCCTCGCTGGTACTCGCGCCTTATGGTTTTCTACAGACCTGCCTGCCGCCGGCCGGGCAGACGGTGTTTGCGCAGGGGAGCGGGCGGATTGGCATGACGGTGCCCCCCGAAGCGGTGGTGCTGCCCAAACGGTATTTGGAATATATGCCGGCCGGTATTTCTCCTAGTTTGTTTGCCGCGGCGCTGTACGACAGCGGCCGGGCCCCAGAGCTTTCGTCGCTGCTGCCTGCCTATGTCGAACAGAGGGGGCAAAAAATCTCTCTTCCAGAAGCAATTCACAAACTATTCACTTGACACCGCTGGTCTTTTTGCATATAATATTCCCATTACCCCGAAAAGAAACCGTGGAAAGGATGAAAGGATCGATGGCCAAACCCGTAATTCTAACCGACGAAGGTCTTAAAAAATACGAAGAAGAACTTGAAATGCTAAAAACTGTGAAGCGCAAGGAGATTTCAGAGAAAATCAAAGTGGCGCTGTCCTTTGGCGATTTGTCGGAAAACAGCGAGTATGATGAGGCGAAAAACGATCAGGCCAAAGTAGAAGCGCGCATTGTCGAGCTGGAGGCCATGCTCAAAAATGCCAAAGTCATTGATGAGGGCGAGCTGAGAAACGATATTGTGCATATCGGTTCCAAGGTTCGCGTACTGGATGTGGAATTTAACGAAGAACTGGACTATCAGGTGGTCGGCTCGGCCGAGGCGGACCCCCGCTCGGGCAAGATATCGGACGAATCCCCTGTAGGTAAGGCTCTGCTGGGCGCCAAGGTGGGCGATATTGTGGAAGCCGAGGCTCCGGGCGGCATTGTTAAGTTTGAGATTAAGCAGATTACGATTTAACCGAAAGTGTGAGGAGTGTCAAAAATGACCGACCAGAGGGACGTCAATGCAACCGGGGAGACGCAGGAATCTTCGCTCAGCGAGGTGCTTCAAATCCGACGCGATAAGCTCTTGGAGATGCAGAAAGAGGGGAAGGATCCCTTTCAGATTACCAAGTATAATGTAACCCACCACAGCGAGGAGATTAAGGCGGCTTTCGACGAGCTGGAGGGGAAGGAAGTCTCCATTGCGGGCAGAATGATGTCCAAACGGGTCATGGGAAAGGCTTCTTTTTGCCATGTGCAGGACCGGCAGGGAACCATTCAGTCTTATGTCGCCCGGGATCATGTGGGCGAGGAGTCTTATAAGGCGTTTAAAAAATACGATATCGGGGACTTGATTGGAATCCGCGGAACTGTTTTTCGCACCAAAACAGGGGAGATTTCCATTCACGCAGAGGAAATCACCCTGCTTTCCAAGAGCCTTCAGATACTGCCTGAGAAATTTCATGGCCTGACCAATACCGATTTGCGCTACCGTCAGCGTTATGTGGATTTGATTGTGAATCCAGAGGTGAAGGATACCTTTATCAAGCGCTCCAAAATTATCAGCACCATCCGGCGATTCCTAGATGCACAGGGATTTATCGAGGTGGAGACGCCGATGCTGGTATCCAATGCGGGCGGCGCGGCCGCACGGCCTTTTGAGACTCATTTTAACGCCCTGGACGAGGATTTCAAGCTTCGCATTTCTCTGGAGTTATATTTGAAGCGGCTGATCGTTGGCGGCCTCGAGCGGGTTTATGAGATTGGGCGGGTATTCCGCAACGAGGGATTGGATACCCGGCATAATCCGGAGTTTACCCTAATGGAGCTTTACCAGGCTTATACCGATTATCATGGTATGATGGATTTGACGGAAAATATGTACCGCTATGTAGCGAAAGAAGTGCTTGGGACGACAACCATCGTCTACAATGGCATCGAGATGGATTTGAGCAAGCCTTTCGAGCGCATTACCATGGTGGAGGCTGTGAAAAAGTATTCCGGTGTGGATTTCGATGAAATCCACACTCTGGAGGAAGCAAGAGCGGCGGCGAAGGAACATCATGTGGAATATGAGGCGCGGCACAAAAAGGGCGATATCCTGAACCTGTTCTTTGAAGAATTTGTGGAGGACCATCTGATTCAGCCTACGTTTGTTATGGATCATCCCATTGAAATTTCTCCACTCACCAAGAAAAAACCCGGCAATCCCGAGTACGTCGAGCGGTTTGAGTTTTTCATGAACGGATGGGAAATGGCTAATGCCTATTCGGAGCTCAATGACCCTGTGGATCAAAGAGAGCGTTTTGCGGCCCAGGAAGAGCAGTTTGCCCAAGGCGATGAGGAAGCTAATCACACCGATGAGGATTTCCTAAATGCGCTGGAAATTGGCATGCCTCCTACCGGCGGCATTGGCTACGGCATTGACAGAATGTGTATGTTGTTTACGGATTCGGCTGCGATTCGAGATGTGCTGCTTTTCCCGACAATGAAATCCTTACCGAATGAAAAAGACTAAAAAGCTCGTATTTATGCGGATTTGCAGACTTTGAAAAACGCCGAAAATTACATCTTTACATCAAACTTACATCAAATGGTGCAGGATTTCGTGCAGAGGTGAAAAAATCGCATAATTTTGTATTTAAGACCTTGAGAGGACAATAACCTTTCAAGGTCTTTTTTTGCGTTGTACGATGT
>CABQCM010000129.1 GCA_902462665.1 uncultured Oscillospiraceae bacterium
TCAAACGGGAGGTTGCGATGGCAATGTCACGGCCGCCCGGCACCATCCAGGGCAGTACCCCCACCCCGTCGGGGAAGATAATGGGGCACTCGGTCATGGTGCTCCACAGCGCGCGGGTGAAGGTCCTGTCGTCGAGCGGCAGCGCAAAGGTGAGGGCGACCACGTTGGCCGGATGGGAGTGATAGATGACGCGGTGCGCCCCGCCCGACACCTTCTTTTTGACCTCGTGGTTCATCAGATGAGAGGGCAACTCGCTGGTCGGCCGGCCGCCGGTCAGGCCCCACACCACCCGGTAGCGTTCACCGGTGCCGTCCAGCTCAATGATGCCGAGCGTCTCCTCCGGGGCGATGAGGAGATTGCCCATATATTTTCCCGTACCCGAGGTGAGGAAATATTCGCCTGCCAGGGAAGGAACCTGCGTACCGATTTCCTCCCAGCCGCGGGGGGAAAAGCCGGGGGCTGCCGCCTCGACCTCCTCCGGCCGCAGACGGTAGGTCAGGTTGCCGCCGTTGCGTTCATGCCAGCCCCGATTGTAGCCCTCATAGGCCATGCGGATTGCTCCTTGTACAAAGGGAAGTTTTAAAATATCCATTGAAATTAAGTCCTTTCTGCTTTCGCGGCGCATCGGTCGATGTACGGCGATGCTTCAGCTTCTTTGCGCAAAGGTCTTTGCGCTGTAACGGTCGATGTCTCTCATGTATTCCTCTCGCTCGGGCACGTTCTGGCGGCGACAGAATTCGTCCCACACCGCGCCCCAGGGATATCCTTTGAGCGATTCCTCCAACACCATGAGACGGGTCTTATCTGACTGCGCTTCCAGTTCTTTCAGCCGGTCGTGCGGGGTCAGTAGGGCGTAGAGAATGGCCTTTTGCACACTTCTTGCCCCAATGACCCAGCCGGCGATGCGGTTGAAGCTGGCGTCAAAGAAATCCAACCCCAGGCTGGTGCGCTCGAGCACCCCGCAGGCCACCAGCTCATGGGCAATGGAGCGCATCTCGTCGTTCAGCCGCACAACATGGTCGCTGTCCCAATGCATGTGGCGGGTTAAGTGGAGAGCCAGCCGGTCGCAGTAAACCAAAAGGGAGGAGATTTTGTCCGCGATCTGCTCGTCGGGATGATAATGCCCGTTGTCCAGCAGGCAGAGCGCTTTGCTTCGCGCAGCATAGCCGAGATAAAACTCCAGACTGCCCACCGTGTAGGCCTCCAGTCCAATGCCGAACAGCTTGGATTCCAAAGCGTCGATGAGCACATCCTCGCCGTATTCGATCGAGTAGATTTCATCCAGCGACTCCTTCAGCCGCCGACGGGGCGACAGTCGGTCAACCGGCGTTTCCTTCGCGCCGTCGGCAATCCAGATATTATGCAGGCAGGCGGTGCCAAGTTCTTTTCCGATTTCGGCCGAGAGCTTGCGCGTGGCCTTGCAGTGATCAATCCAGAAACGGCGGATGGATTCGTCGGCGCTCGACAGGGTGTAGCCCGAATCGGACAAAGGATGGGAAAAGAGGGTGGGGTTGAAGTCAATTCCCATGCCCCGCTCTTTGGCAAACTCCACCCAAGGGGCAAAATGACGGTATTCGAGCTGGTCGCGCCCGACCGTTTCCCCATCGGTGATCGCATAGATGGCGTGCAGATTGACTCGGTGCACGCCGGGAATCAAACGCAGCGCCTGATCGAGGTCGGCCATCAGTTCCTCGGGATTGCGGGCGCGGCCGGGGAAGTTTCCAGTGACCTGGATGCCGCCGGTCAGGGCCTGATCCGACTCGAAGCCCATCACGTCGTCCCCATGCCAGCAGTGAATGGAGAGGGGGGTATTTGCCAAGCGTTCCAAAGCCTGTTCGGTATCCACCCCGATCTGCGCGTATTGTTCCTTTGCAATGGCGTAGTGATTCATCGTCATTCTTCCTTTTCGTATATTGGCGGCATTTTTATTGGGCGGCCGCAATCCCTAAACTCGCTGTAAAAACGCCGGATGACCGTCAGACCAACTCGCGCGCTATGGCTGCGCGCGCGGCGTTTAAGCTGGGGAATTCCCCACGCCGCAGCATTTGTATCAAAAGATTGCCCATGGCGGTGGCCTCGATCGGGCCGGCAATCACCTGTTTGCCGGTGGCCTCGGCGGTGAGACGGTTGAGAAAAGCGTCCCGGCTTCCTCCGCCGACGATGTGAATGACGTCGAGTGGATGCTTTATCATCTGCTCCAGTCCATCCACCGCCCGGCGGTATCCGGCCGCCAGGCTTTGGTAAATGACCCGGGCCAGCTCGCCGGGAGAGTCCGGCACAGCCTGACCGCTTTCGGCGCACAGCCGGCGAATGGTGTCGCTCATGCTCTCTGGAGCGAGCAGCCGGGCATCCTGCGCGTCCACTACCGAAGGAATGGTCGCCTTTTCAGCCAGCTCGCTGAGCTGCGGGAAGGTATAGCGGTCATCCAGCTCGTGGCGTACCGATTGCAGCATCCACAGCCCCATGATGTTTTTTAAATACCGCCAGGTGCCGTCCACGCCCCCCTCGTTGGTAAAATTGTGCCGCCGGCTGGCTTCGCCGCAGTCGGGGCGGGTGCGCTCCATGCCGATGAGCGACCAGGTGCCGGAGCTTAAAAATACCGCTCGTTCCCGGTCGGCAATGGGGGTGGCAACCACGGCCGAGGCCGTGTCGTGGGTGGGCGGCAGTATGACTTCGCAGTCAAAGCCCAGCTCCTGCCGCAATTGCTTGCGCAGACATCCAACCCTCTCGCCCGGTTGGCTGAGCGGGCCAAACAGGTGAAGAGGAAGCTCCATTGCCTGCAAAAGCTCTCGATCCCATTCCCGACTGGTGGCATTGACTAGCTGCGTGGTCGAAGCGTTGGTGTACTCCTGCTTCATCACGCCGGTGAGCAGGTAGTTGAGATAGTCGGGAATCATCAGAAAATGGCGCGCACGCTGCAAATCCCCAGGCGACTCGGTTTGCAGGGCGGCGAGCTGATAGATGGTGTTAATCTCCATGCGCTGGATGCCGGTGCGCTCATACAATTCCGCCTCGGGAATGCGCTCGAATACCCGCGGCTCTATCCCTGTCGTGCGGGCGTCCCGGTAAGAAATCGCCTCCCCAAGACGGTTTCCGTCGTCGTCGAGCAGACAAAAATCCAAGCCCCAGGTGTCGATTCCCATGCTGTCGGGGACGAGCCCGGCATCCGCGCATCGACGCAACCCTTCCATCACATGGCCGAACAGAGCGTCGATATCCCAGCAAAGATGTCCTCCTTTGCGGATAAGACGGTTTTCAAACCGATAAATTTCCCGGCTTTGTATCCGGCCGTCCTCCACCCAGCCGAGCAGGTGCCGTCCGCTGGACGCGCCGATGTCCACAGCGAGATAAATGCCGTTTTGCATTGCCGATACCTCCTTTGCTTTTCGCCCCGGTGAAACTGAGCCTTGCTCCCACGATAGACCCGGCGGCGACATTGGACAGTAAGGTTCTCTTTGTGTCCATCATAAATCAAACCGCGCCCTTTGCACAAGGACGCGGTTTGGAAATTTTACTGTCTTTATTTGCAGGAGGTTTGTTGATGATTTGAAATCGGTTCCATCTTAATTCCCTCACAAGAAATATAAAACGGCGTGTGCTTCACGCTTCTCCGCTGCGGAACCAACCCGGTGCTGCTGTCCGAATGAATAACCCATTATAGTGCTTTTGACGGCGTTTCCATTCTTTGCAGCACCACAATCTCCGCGTCAGAGCCGCCGGCCCCATACTCGCAGACCAGAAGATAGCCGTCTCCCGCGGTCAGACCATAGCAGCGGTTGCTGTTTTTCTTGCAGATTTCGGCTCCGTAGTAGATTTTATCATCGTCCCACAGCTTGACGGTTTGACCGCTGGGAAGCCGGTACTGCAAATTAATAAAATCGCCCTTGAGCGGATGCAACTCGGTCACCTCGGCCATATCCGCAATCCCGAGCTGATTGAATTTTTGAATCAGTTCCTTTGGATTCATCCTTCCATTTCCCCTTTGTCATCCATGCGCCGCCAGCCGTCGATGGGCTGATTACTGTAAAATATCCAACATTCCCCGCACCGCCGCGAGAACGTCCTCGTCATTTTTCTTCAGCTGGGCCAGCGCCGTGCGAACATGCTCGCACATGCCCCATTCCAGTTCATTGTAACGGCGCTGCGACCAATCGCGGCAATCGCAAATCGCGATGAGCTGCCAGTGACGGGTATGGGAGTCGATGTAAGCGTGGTCAATGGCCTTGCAGTATTCATCCAGCCGTTGGTCCTCCAGCGGCTTCCAGACACGCTGACAAAAGGTTTCGGAAAAATTATGGCAGTTGTCGAAATTCCACGCAAGCTGCTTCACCCGCTCAAAGCGTGCCTTCAGCTCCTCAAAGGGCAGCTCGGAAAGGTTGTCCCAATAGCAGAATCGGTCGGCTACATCGTCCCAAATCCCCTCATCCAAATTGGATTGCATTCGGCGCTCGATGTTGCGCAGAGCGTCGGCCAGCGTAACCTGCGGCTCGATTTTCCTCCGAATAATCAGCATCGCTTCAATTTCATCGTAGGCAGGCGGATTGGAAGGGGGATTTTGCGCTCCGGCCGGCTCCGCCATGATGATTTGACCGCCGTCATAGCCAATCAGCACGCGGTTGGGGCCATTCTCATCGGATTTCATGAATGCGATCACCGGAAAGCCCGCGTCGATGGAGGCGGCCAGCGCCTCGGGTAAGCCGTCGGTTACCCGCTCGTAATCGTATCCCGCCAGCTTCATACAAAAATCAATGGTTTCCGCATCCTGCTCCGGGCAGGTTTTGGTATGATCGAAATTATCCTGACAGGAGGAAACTCCCGACAGGGTTTCAAACAGGAAATACCAGTCCTCCTGAATTCCGCCAATGGTCTTGCGGCAGTTGCCGCAGCCGTCGCATTTCCCTTCGGTTACTTTTTTGCATTCATAATCGGTTTGTCCGCGCTGCCCCGAGAGATAGGTATGCACAGCGGCAAAGCAGCTTAAAAATCCAAGATAGCTGAATCCCGTAAACGGAATTGCAAAGTCCAGCTTTGTCATAAAAACATCCCTTTCTTTCTCACGGCTTGGAATATCGAACCCGGGCAATGGGGCCTGCCCCAAAGCGGCCTGAATGCCGCCGCCTTTTCCCAAAAGCTCCAACGGGTAGATTCATCATCATATTATATCAAAAATTCCGAAACGTGTTATCCGTTTTTCTTTATTTTTCGATCGATAAAACCTCTAAAACAGATTAAAATGTAAATAGAT
>CABQCM010000130.1 GCA_902462665.1 uncultured Oscillospiraceae bacterium
GTTTCGGTTTCCGCCCGAGGCGCAGGAGTCGATGGTAACATACGGATATTTTTCCAAAATATAATCCCAAAGCTCCATATGGCCCTGGATGTACTTATTCTCGGTAATACCCTGGCGATTCTTGGTGTCCGCGCCTCTCCAGAAGCCCAGCGGGGCGATGTTGAAATCCTCGCGGTACATATAAATACCGCCCTCGCCGATGATTTTTGTAATTCTCTCTTTAAACCATTCCAGCGCTTCGCGATTGCCGAGGTCGACCAGCGCGCCGGAGAGAACCCAGTTACGGTTGACCGTCGTGCCATCTTCCAAGCAGCAGCCAAAGTCGCCGATGCGTTCCGGCTCGAACCAAAGCAGGGTATGTACGCCCACCGTCTCGCCGTAATCGGAGATGGCCTTCATTTTGGAGGGGAAACGCTTGGTGTCCACCTGCCACACGCCGGTATTGGCCCAAACTCCGTCGCCAAGCGACTCGCCCTTGCCTTCATTGACGCCTTCGTTGGAGCTTTGGAAATACCATCCGGCGTCCATCCACCAGAAGGAAATATCAATTCCGTTTTCGTCGTACCACTTGATGGCGGCAATCTGGTTGTCGTCGGTCGCCTGCGTCATCTCATGGTACAGCACCGAGGTGCCGCCCGAAACCTGAGGATCAAAGAGCTTCTTTCCGCCCTCGCCCGAAGCGTCCTCGGTCACCTTTCTCAAATTGCAGTCGGTGAGCCAACGGCGCCAAAGGTTGGTAGCGCGGTCGGTGTCTCGTCCCTCATAGCGTATAAAGGCAATCAGAGGCGTTCTCATCTTCTCGCCGGGCTTGAGATAGGCGTTAAAGAGCTGCTGACCCGCCACAAAGTTGGTCACGCCTCGCTGGGTGCAGTCGAAGGTCGCCTCCCACTGCCCGTTCCAGCCGATGGCAATGAGAGAGCCGCTGCCGTATTCAAAATTATAATACGGATAAGCGCCCTGGGTCGAGCGTCCCGTCGTGGGAGCGTAAACCTGCTTCATACCAACCAGGGTATGCTCCTCGGCGGTGTAACGCTCAGCGTCGCCCTTGTTGGTGAGAATATACTGGTTTCCTCCCACCATGGTCATATCGGTCGAGCGAATGTCGGTGATAATCGGAGTATTTTCCTGCGCGGATACATTCTCGTAGTAAATCGTCCAGTCGAATGCCGCGTAATCGGGATAATAATACGACTCAATGGTAAAATGCAGATCAGCAAACGGTTTGTAGCTGAGCACCGTAGTGGTGTGCAGGGAGTGATTGTCCTCCTGCTCGACTTCCTTCTGGCTCAGCACGGTGAAGCTATCCTCTCCGAAACCGCGAAGCGGCTTTCCATCAATGGTCATGGTGGTGGGGAAGGTGGACAGGTTCTTTAAATAGCCATAATACTCGTCCGAGCTCATTTTCTTTTCCGACTCGGTCGGAGCGTTGTAATTGGGACGATAATCATACCCTGTCTTTACGGTCGGCTTGGACAGAGGCTTGTCGTTCTCGTCGTTGAAAATAATCTGCATTCTCGGCACGGCGTTCTCCACCTGGACGCAGTCGGCATACAGCGCGCCAAGCTCAGACTCATATTGGATGATCTTGCCGTTATACCTCACAACCAGCAGATACTGGCCAGGCTCGTACGCATTGGCAAAAGACAGCCGAATGGCGCCGTTTTGCGCGCTGACGGGAACCGTCTTTCTCTCCAGCGGCTTGCTTTGCAGCGTCCTCTTATGAGAATCAATCCACTGATACAGCTCATAGCTCAGGCTGTCTGCCATCTCGCCCTCGGGGTCGAGCACCACGCCCTCAAAACCGGACGCGGCGTTGAACTGAAAATCAAAATTGCCGTCCATCAGCTTGCTCGCGGCGTTATCCTGGAATAGATTCACATTGTAGGACAACAAACGATCCGATACCAAGGTCAGGTCGGCCTGCCGGAAGGATATATCGTCAAAATACACCTTATCCTTGACATCCTCTGCCTCCGCCTTGGCGATTAAGCGTACCTTTACTTGAGTGATACCGCCGGAATTCCAAAGGCCGGCCACATATTCCCACTCGCCGTTTTTCACAATGGCCGCGGGATTGTAATGCCAATCCTTCTGATTGTATCTAGTTCCGGTAAAACTGGCAAGCACGTTATCGTTTTCGTCCAGAATCTGCAGCTCGCCCGACACAGTTTTGCCGCCCTTGGCGCTGTCTCCTATCCCTCCGGTGCGGAAGAACCAGCCCGACAGGAAGTAATCGGTATCTTGCTTCAGCTCAATGAGCTCTCCCTGATTGGCCAAGGCGATGCCGGGGTTTTGTGCCGTAATATATTTGCCCGAAGCAACACTCGGGGCCGCCTGATAATAGATGTCATTGGCGTAGCTCATGCTGCCGGAAAGTTCCCAGCCGCGGCGGGCAAAGCCCGTATCCTTGATAAGCTCCTTGCCTACCTCGGCCTTCACCAGCGAAATATCATCGAAATAGACGGTGCTGTTGCCCGTGTTGCTGCCGCCGTCTTTGGGGTCGTCCCAGTTATTTTCAATCACGATGCGGATGCCTGTCGAAGTATTTTCCCCCGAATACCAAAGACCCGCAACGTGTTCCCAATCGTTGATTTTATCGGGATTGGTCGCACGCAGCTGCACCTCGCCCTCGGCGTCGTTCATGTCGATGTAGGCCCAGCTATCGTTGGCTGTGCGGTAAATATAGCCCGAAAGGACATACCAGGTATCCGGCTCTACATTAGCAACCGTGTTGGCCAGAAGCAGGAACCGGCCGTTCCATTTGAGCGCTTTGGAAGAGCCGTTGTGCGTCCTCTCGCTTTGTATCTCCGCATTGGACATGCTCCAGCCCACGTCGCCGCTTTCAAAGTCGCCGTTGGTAATGCAGCTGTCGGCTGGCCGGGCGATGCTCTTCAGGCTGATTGCATCAAAATAAACCTTTCCCTTACCCACTGCGGCAATCTTCAGCGTAGTGTTGCTCCCTGAGTTGAACTGTATGGAATAATAATTCCACTCGCCGGCATCGACCGACTCGATTTGCTGGTTCAACCCATCGCCGCTGACCGTCACACGGGCCACATCGCCGTCGGTATCTCTGCGCAGCCAGCCGCTCAAGAGATAGTTGGTGTCCGGCTCCACACACACAACGCCCAAAGACGTCGTGCCTTCCTGCGCGCCGGAATATTGAATGGCCTTTTTGCCATCGCGAACAACGTCTTTGGTAATGGAGAAGTTATTCGTCAGCGCAACGCCTTCCAGCGCATCCTCGGGCGTCACCGTCGCGGCGTTGGACAATGGCAGAGCGCCAAAGGTCACCACAAGCGCCAGCAACACCGATATGAGCTTGCACGAGCTTGTTTTCCTCATTCGAGATTTTCCTCCTTGTTCCTAATTCCGTCCCCAATTGCGGGGAGACGGCAAAACAGTTTGCAGCACCACAGGCTACCCCGCTCGGCCTCGGGTGCAGAACCCTCCTACCTCTCTCATTCTGCACTGGCCGAGCAGGCAGCCCGGGTGAGCGTTCCAGACATCTGCCAGCGCGCCCGCCAGCACGGCCAAGCACCCGAACCAGTTACCCAGAACCATTGTTTTAACCCCTTTGCTTACCCCCCGTTTCTTTGGACGTTTTGCCGCGGCGGTATCGACGTCCTCGCCTCTGCACAGCAGCCCCTTTTCAGGCGATGCAAACGTCTTAGCCAAACCGCTGCTTACGTAGTACAGTATAGTATAGGGCCCTGCAACGCGGTAACACTATATTGATTATTTTTGATATTATATTGCTACAATAAATCTTTTGCCACATGGTTATCACTAAGTTTTCCGTGATATTAGTAGGATAATGAGTAATATTATCCAAATATGCAAAGAGGAAATTATCCCCTGAGACAGACTACTAAAAATTTCTCGACAAGAACAAAAAACGTCATGGGTAACGCTTGCTTTTTATGGATCAGGCGGTATCATCCGCAGACTAGAACACACAGAAAAAAGGCCGCGCCATGGGAATAAATCCCGTGGTGCGGCCTTTTTGGGGTTGTTCATAAAAAATTAACATTTTATTTTTCTACGTTTAAAAACGTAATTGTTCGTTTTTTTCAAAACTTTTCCGTGAATAAACGTACAATTTAAATAGGATTTGGGAGGCGCAAAATCTTTTTTCTTTTTAAGCCTTAAGAATCTCTTTAAACCATATATAATATCGGCAATGATAGAAAGCATCTGTTAACATAGCAAAGTACGCAACTATTTTACCCTCTACCATTTTATTCACAAAAATTTAACAATCTTTGATTCTTCGTGTTTCACCGAATAAACTTCGTTTATTTGGAAACACAATTTGGCGATTATCAAACTTTATTACTAAGACTTTCTAGCCGTCCAAAATATTTCCGATCGAGAATAAAACAGCCAAATAAACGACATATAATGATAGCAGATAGATCAATATTATTGTTTAAAACACAAAAAGGAGATAACATTCCGATGAACGAAAAACAAACAATCATTGAAAGTCCGCAGTCAGAAAGACTTTCTCAGAGAGATCGGGACGCCATCCGTTTGTTGGAATGGATTGAAGACTGCCAGGGACTGTGGAGGCCGATTTGTACTCCCAACGACCCAGACATGACATGTAAAATGATGAAACAGTTCATTCAACAGCTTGCGGACGAGCAATTTTATGAAATTATCTTTGTTTTGCTAACGGTGCATCGCAATCAGCCCTCTATGGCGCTCGCTTTAAAGGGGCTGTTTGTCAGAATGATTTCAGCCGGATGGAAAGGCGAAGTGTACAGCAAGGAACGATTCCTTCACGACATCGACGACCTGCTCACCTGAATGCCGCACCCGCGCCATGTGACTCCCCCAGCGGGCCAGTCAATAACACGGCTTCTGGCAAAAAAACGTCGCCAAGCCCGGCAACACCGGCAAAAGATTGCCCCCTCTCAGCTCGCAAAAAGTTGGTAGCGACCGCGAGCCGCCGTGAGGGCGCAACGTTTTTCTAAAACGCTTCCACCGAACCGGCGAGCCGAGCGTGACTTTTTGCGAAAAGGAGGAGCAGCGGCGTGAGTGCGCTCTGATTTTTGCAAAAAAACAGAGCAAGCGATACAAAGCTTGCTCCGACGTGGTGGACACGCACGGACTCGAACCGTGGACCTCTCGCGTGTGAGGCGAGCGCTCTAACCAGCTGAGCTACGCGTCCAAATATGGTGACCCGGACGGGAATCGAACCCGTGTTACCGCCGTGAAAGGGCGGTGTCTT
>CABQCM010000131.1 GCA_902462665.1 uncultured Oscillospiraceae bacterium
TGGTGGAGACGAAGAGGATCGAACTCTCGACCTTACGGATGCGAACCGTACGCTCTCCCAGCTGAGCTACGCCCCCAAATACCGACGGTATGATAACCGTCGACTTATATTATATTCAATATCTTGCAAAATGTCAAGCTTTGTTTTTCAAATCTGACCCAAAAAGCATCAATTAACTGAGCCTGAGACGATTAAGACAAGCGACGAAGAAACTGAGCCGCCAAATCAAACCATCCAGCGCAATCAGGAAGCGCCATTCCCGTCACATCCTCACAAAGCGACAGGCCGTGCGATCCCCGCTCGTACAAATGCATCTCGAACGGTATTTCCGCCCGACGTAAGGCCGCGGCATACAACATGGAGTTCTCCACCGGCACAACGTCATCGGTCACCGTATGCCACAAAAACGCCGGCGGCGTATCGGAACTCACCAGTTTCTCCAGCGACACCGATTTCGCGGTTTCTTCGCTGTAGCCCTCCCCCAGCAAATTGATGAAAGACCCCTCATGGGCAAACTCGCCGCTGGTGATCACCGGATAACATAAAATTTGAGCATCCGGGCGGGCATTCTCCCCTGCCGCTAGGGCTTCGCATACCACAGGGGCATTCCATAGCACACCCAGGCTGGCAGCGAGATGACCACCTGCAGAAAAACCGCAAACTGCAATTTTATCCGCAAGGATATTCCACTCTTTGGCATGATGGCGAATTTCGGTCATCGCCTTGGCCGCCTGCACCAGCGCGGTGGGAAAACGGGCGCCGGGCGCTACAGTATAATGAAGCACAAACGCGTTCATTCCTACCGCATTAAAGCGCCGGGCAATCGGCTCCCCCTCCCGATCCGACACAAAACAATAAGCACCGCCGGGGCAGATGAGCACCGCAGGTGCGGCCGGGCGCGGTTCGCCGTTAAAATCAGGGTTTAAAAGATAGCCCTCCACCATAGCCTGACAGCCATGATATTCCACGGTAAAATCGGTCTTCTTCATCGTTCTCTCACCTTTTGATTCATCGTTTTCCACGATGGATAATAAATGACTTTGTCCATCCCCATCTTGCGTCATTGTACGCAATCGTAGACCGGTATGTGCTTCGCCGTCATACGCCGTTTTATCGGTTGCGCTCCTTGATTGCGCGGTCCATATCGCGCTCGGCCGCGCGTTTGGCCATATCTGCTCGTTTATCGTACAGCTTTTTCCCCTTGCATAGCCCCACCTGCACCTTCACTCGGGAGCCTTTGAAATAAACCGACAACGGGATGAGGGTCAAGCCCTGCTGCTTTACCATACCGAACAAGCGCATAATTTCCTTTTTGTGCATGAGCAGACGGCGCACCCGGTAGGGGTCACGGTTAAATTGATTTCCCTGCTCGTAGGGGCCAATGTGCATACCGTTTAGAAACAACTGCCCCTCGTCGATGGTGCACCAGGAATCCTTGAGATTGAGGGAGCCTTTTCGAATGGATTTCACCTCGGTTCCAAACAACTCAATACCGGCCTCCATCGACTCAACGACAAAATAATCATGAAAGGCTTTTTTATTGTTTGCCACCGTGCGAAGCGCATGATCTGCCAACACGCTCAACCTCCTTGCTTCCTATCAAAATCGTTTTCACACTCCAAAAAAACCGCCGCGCCGCAGAGCAAAACAAAAATTACAGCTCGCTGCGCCCCTCCAGCGCGCGGGACAAGGTCACCTCGTCGGCATACTCCAAATCCCCGCCGACCGGAATGCCGTAGGCAAGACGGGTCACCCGCACCTCAAAGGGCTTGAGCAGACGGGAAATGTACATCGCTGTCGCCTCCCCCTCCACGGTGGGATTGGTAGCCATGATGACTTCATCCACATCCTCCGCCGCCACACGGGAAAGCAATTCCTTAATGCGAAGTTGCTCGGGACCGACCCCTTCCATCGGGGAAATCGCGCCGTGTAGCACATGATACACGCCGTTATATTCCCGCATACGTTCAAAGGCCATCACGTCCCGGGGATCCTCCACCACGCAAATAACCCGTTTATCCCGCGCATTGTTGGCGCAAACCGGGCACACCTCACCGTCGGTCAGATTCTGGCAGATGCTGCAGCAGTGTATTTTCTCCTTGGCTTCCAAAATAGCCTCGGCAAATTTGCGGGCTTCTTTTTCGGGAAGATCCAGCACATAAAACGCAAGCCTCTGCGCCGTTTTGCGCCCAATACCGGGAAGTCGTTCAAATTGCTCAATGAGCCGGGCGAGAGGGGCAACTTGATAGGCCATGGCTTAAAACAGGCCCCCCATGCCGGGGATATCGGGCAGATTCATCGAGCCGGTCAGCTTATCCATTTCCGCGGCCGAAGTGTCGTCCGCCTGGCGCATAGCCTCGTTGACGGCAGCCATAATCATATCCTCCAAAATTTCCACGTCCTCCGGATCCACTACCTCCGGCTTGACCTTAATCGAGGTCAGCTGATGCTTACCGGTCACGGTGACCTCCACCATACCGCCGCCCGATACGGCAGTATATTCCCGAGCCTCAAGCTCTTCCTGCAGTACGGCGGCGTCCTGCTGCATTTTCTGCGCCTGTTTGAGCATATCGGCCATGCTGCCGCCCGCTCCCTTGGGGATTCTTGCTTTCATAATTGCTTGCCTCCTAATATCACAGGGCGTTTGCCCTTATCATTCGTTTTTTTCGACTCTTGCGCCCGTGCCGTGTAGACGGCTGACAAAGGCGGCGAAGGGGTCCTCCTGCGCCGTTTCCTCCTGCTTGCGATACGGCCCCAGGCGAAACTGTCTGCCAGTGATCGCCATAGCAGCTTGCCGGATGTCGTTCCGGTTGCGCGTCCCTTCCCGAACCAAATCCAAAAATTGGGCGTTTTGGGAATCAATTAACAGACTGTCGCCCTCGATATAGGCCGTCGAACCGCGCAGAACCGACGCCATCAGCGGATTTTTCTTGCCCAGCACCGCCACTACGTCTGGCCAGTCGGTAAAGGGAACGCTTTGTTGATTTGAAGAATCGGTTGACGTTATCCCGTCGGAATCGGCTGCTGTGGTAGCCGGCGGGACGGCGGTATCGCGCTGCTGTGGCAGATCCGGCACGGGGGAAACCGGCGGCGCCAACTCCTCTGGCGGCTCCTCGAGCGATTCAATCCGATACCGCTCGGCCGCTTCCTCCGCTTGAGCAATGGATAATGTATCGGCCTCGGTATCACGCCCAGTTTCCATAGCGGCTTCCACCGGGGCAGAAATCGGCTCCAGCTTCACCGCGGGGGCAGTCGCCGGGACATTCGTTGCCGGCGCTGTGGCGCGACCCCCTCCCCCAACGGTCAAGGCGCGCACCGCCGATTCCAAATCGGCAATCCGGCGAAGCAAAGCGTCGCTGTCGTTGTCCAAAGAAGGAGTGGTCAGGCGCAAAAACAGCATTTCCATCTCAATGCGGCGGGACGCCCCCGAACGAAGCCGCTCCAAAGTATCCTGCAGCGAGCGCAAACAGGAAAGCACTGCCGGCGTGGTAAAACCGCCCGCCTCCTCCCGCAGCCGATCCAGCTCGGCGTCCGAACAGGTGAGAAGCTCGTCCGGCTTCTTCATGGTTTTCACCAGCATCAAATTGCGAAAATGGGAAATCAATTCCTCGCACAACCGCTCCATATCCCGCGAAGCCTGATGCAACCGGTCAATGCACGCGAACGCCGCAGCCGAATCCCGCTGGCGGACGGCACTAGAAAGCTCAAATAAATGATCCCGGCCAGCCAGCCCGGCCACTCGGCCCACCGTATCGACCGTGACCGCTCGCTCCTCCCCCGACACGCCCGCGCATTGGTCGAGCAACGACAGCGCGTCGCGCAGCCCACCGTCCGCCAAACGGCCGATGAGACGGGCGGCCTCGGACGTAAGAGAAAAATCCTCCTGCCCGGCGATATAAAGCAACCGCTCAGCGATTTGCTCGGTGGGAATCCTCATAAAATCAAACCGCTGGCATCGAGACAAAATCGTAGCGGGCAGCTTATGCACCTCGGTCGTCGCCAAAATAAAAAGCACATGCTCGGGCGGCTCCTCCAGTGTTTTGAGCAGGGCGTTAAACGCGCCGGTAGACAGCATATGCACTTCGTCGATAATATAAACCCGATATTTGCCCACCGCAGGGGTAAAATTGGCTTCCTCGCGCAGCTCACGAATATTGTCCACGCCGTTGTTGCTGGCCGCGTCAATCTCAACCACATCCAAAATCGAGCCGTTGTCAATGCCGCGGCAGACTTCGCACTCGTTGCAGGGGTCGCCCTGCTTCGGATGCAGGCAGTTGACCGCCTTGGCTAGAATTTTGGCGCAAGTCGTTTTCCCCGTTCCCCGCGAGCCGGTGAACAGGTATGCATGAGCCAATCTTCCGCTTTCAATCTCATGCCGCAGGGTGTCGGTAATATGCGACTGCCCCACCACGTCGGAAAAGGCGGCGGGCCGCCATTTGCGATACAGCACGCGGTACATGGCCATGGCCTCCCCATCAAAAAAAGACGGCACATATATTCGGGAGTGCACGCGAACAGACTGACTGCGTCGCACAGAACCAACCGCTTAATGCTGCTCGGTTCCCCGCCTGACATGGTTCACGGAGCCCTGTCGCCCAGGGCCCATCCGCGTACACGCCGGAATATATGTGTCGCCCGACAAAATGTTGTTGTTTATGATATCACGAACGCGGTGCGTGAGTGGTATCATACGCTATCACCGTAGGTGAGCGATAGAAATTACAGTATAATAACTGCTGTTATAGTTATTATACCAAATTCATCGGCGTTTTACAAGAGAAAGTTTTCGAGCTTCTTTGGGCTGATAAATGCTTATCCCCAAAACTTTGTGTCAAAATACCGCGTCCAGCCCGTTACAGGCAGAGCGCCCCATAACGGCGCGCAATCTCGCGATACGCGGGCGTCTCGACGTTCACCGCCAGCGCACGCCCCTGAATTCCCTTCAGCGCCGCGTCCAGCGCATCGGGCGAGGAAGCCTCCACCGCGATGGGAATGGGGCAAGCGTGAGATTCCAATGCCAGCGCGCGCCCTTCCTCCGAATTGTTCACCCGCACAAGCAGCGCATCGCACTCATCCGGGTCGGCATCCATCATCATGTCGCACAAATCATCGTCCACCGTCACGGGCTCACTCAGAAAAACTTCTTCGGGCAGTTCAAACACATCCGCACTGCTCGCCGCCGCGCGGGGAAATTCCGGCAAGCAGGACGGCAAAGCAGCCGTCTCGTCCAACAGT
>CABQCM010000132.1 GCA_902462665.1 uncultured Oscillospiraceae bacterium
TGGAGCACTATTTGGACGAGCATGGCATTGCCCAGGTAAGCGATTTGACCGGCGGTGTGCGCGCGTGGGAGTAATCCGGCGCGTTGCCGAACTCGACAGGGAAAGGACGGCATGGCATTGAAGACAACGATTATTCTGGTGCGTCACTGCGAAGCGCAGGGCAATCACGAGCGGATATTTCAAGGGGCGACGGACTGCGATATTACCGAGCGGGGACAGCGCCAGCTGGAAGCGCTGAGCGAGCGATTCCAAACAGTGGCGTTTGACGCGCTTTATTCCAGCCCTTTGCTGCGCGCGCGGCGCACTGCCGAGGCGGTCAACCGTTACCACGGTCTGCCGATGCAGGTGGAAAGCGGTCTGCGAGAGATTAATGCCGGCCATTGGGAGGGCAAACGCTGGGCCGACTTTCCCCGCCTTTATCCCGAGGAGGCGCGGGATTGGAACCTCGCTCCATGGGATTTTGCGCCCGTGGGGGGCGAGACCATGCGCGAGGTGTTTGTCCGCATAGCAAACGCCGTATCCGGTATTGTTCAAAAGGAGCAGGGGCGCACTGTGGCGGTGGTTAGTCATGGCTGTGCCATTCGCAACCTGCTATGTTATGCTCACGGCTGGCCCATAGAGCGGCTCAACGAGGTGGAATGGTGCGATAATACCGCCGTCAGCGTGCTGGAGTTTGAGGAGGACGGGAGCATTACGGTTGTGTTGGAAAACGACGCGTCCCATCTGAATGAGGACTTGTCCACCTTTGCGCGACAGGAATGGTGGAAGAAGGAAAACCGGGAACAGCTCAAATTTGGATAATTGTTTTGCTGATAGAGGAAAACGTTACATAAGGAGACGGGATGCATGGTAATTCTCGCAGTGGATTACGGCGATGCGCGTACCGGGCTTGCGGTCTGCGATCAAGGGGAATTGCTGGCCTCTCCCGCCGGCGTCATCGCCGAACGAAACCCGCAGCGTTGCTTGGATAAAATTGCGGCCGAGGCTCAGAGACTGGGAGCAGCCCTTTTGGTGGTGGGGTTGCCGCTGAATATGGACGGATCCTTTGGCCCACGCGCAGAGAAATGCCGCGATTTTGCCACGCAGCTGGGGGAACGCTGCGGCCTACCGGTGGAGCTGTGGGACGAACGATGTACAACGGTGGCGGCCCATCAGGCTCTCAACGTTACCGATACCCGCGGCAAAAAGCGCAAAGCCGTGGTGGACGCGGTAGCGGCGGTGCTGATTCTGGAAGGATATCTGGCTTATCGGAAAAATCAGGCTTCGGCAACATAGCGGACTCAAATAAGTTCTTTAGAAAGTAATGGCCGTCCGGCTTATCCCATGAAAAGGATAAGCTGGACGGCTGTGAGGTTTTCCGGTATGATTGCTTTGTGCGTTCATGGTGGATAGGAGGATAATATGGCAACTCTGCTTCTTATCTTGATTTACATTGCGTTTGTCGGGCTGGGAATTCCCGATTCCTTGTTTGGCACGGCCTGGCCCGCCATTTATCCGGAATTTGGTCTTCCGGTCTCAGCCGCAGGCGGCGTTACCCTGCTGGTTTCGGGCTGTACCGTGGCGTCGAGCTTGGTGAGCGCGAGAATCATTCACCGGCTTGGCACGGCCAAGGTGACGGCTATCAGTACGATCATGACCGCCGTGGCTTTGTTGGGATTCTCCTTTTCGAACGGAATCGGCTGGTTTTGTTTGTTGGCCGTGCCGTTGGGGTTGGGAGCCGGAGCGATTGACTCGGCGCTGAATAATTACGTTGCGCTGCATTACAAAGCATCGCATATGAATTTTTTGCATTGCGCTTATGGTGTTGGCGTTTCGCTTAGTCCCTATCTGATGTCGTTGTTCCTTACCGGCGCGGGCGGCTGGCGTACAGGGTATCGGGCCGCGTTTGTGATTCAGAGCGTGATTGCGCTGCTGACGGTGATTGCTTTGCCCCTCTGGGGACGGGCGCATCCTGCGGCGCTGGAGAGCGGGGAGGAAGCCTCCTCCAAAACCGTTGGCTTGACCGGTCTGGTACGGATACCGGGTGTTCCGATCGTCTGGCTGATGTTCATCAGCTCTTGCGCCATCGAGTATACCTGCGGGGCGTGGGGCAGCACCTTTTTGGTCGGTGCCAAGACCATGCCGGTGGAGCAGGCCGCCGAAGCAATTACCTTCTATTATCTAGGAATGACGCTGGGACGCTTCCTGTCGGGAGTATTGTCGGTCAAGCTATCCAGCTGGAGACTCATTTACATCGGTATGGGCGTGGTGCTGGGCGCAATCGGTCTGCTCCTTTTGCCGCTGCCGCCGGTCATCGCGGGTGGGGCACTGTTTTTCATCGGTCTGGGCAATGGTCCGGTTTTTCCGAACTTGATTCATTTAACTCCCCGGAATTTTGGCGCGGATGTTTCCCAGTCGGTAATGGGTTCGCAGATGGCGGCCGCTTATATCGGGGTTATGTTGATTCCGCCCATCTTCGGCTTTTTCGCTCAGAGCGTGGGAGCGGGGATTTTCCCCTATTTCCTTTTGGCGCTGTTTGTTGTCATGACCGGCGCAGCGATGGCCATGCGAAGGGTGCTGAACAGAGAAAAACTACTATTGTTTGCCAAGGAGAAACACGGTGGATCGACGTAAATAAGAGCACTGGCAGCGTTGCCCTCGGTGCTAGGGCGCCTCGTCCGTCTCGCCAAATTCTCTTTTTCACGGTCGAAAACCTCCGAAGAACTGGGCTTTTGTGTCAAAAGAGCGGCTGGCAAGGCCGCAGACTGCCGGCGGGCTGTGCCCAGCCGTTGCCGATAACGCTGCAAGCCGCTGTTTCCGCCGCCAGCAGGTGTGTATACCATGATTCAGCAAAAGAAAACGGAGCGCCAGAGGATTAGCCGAGATGAGATAACGAAGTTTTTATAAGCGATTGAAACAGCGTGATTTGACCGCTTAGATGCTATATTATGCGGAAGAGATTATCTATATTGCCTGGTAGGGAGGTCAGTATGCGATTATTTCATGTAAGTGAAGAAAGTGATATTTTAGAGTTTTCTCCACGGATTCCTGAGAGAAACGATTTAGATAAGAGTACGGGTTTAGTTTGGGCGGTTAGTGAGAAATGCCTATCAAACTTTTTAACGCCACGCAACTGTCCCAGAGTAACTTATCATATAGGAGAAAATACCACTCAACAAGATAAAATCAAGTTTTTCTCTTCTTCTACGCAAACTCATGCCGTTATAATAGAAGCAAAATGGCTTGAGGTTATACGAAATACCACTTTGTATGTATACGAGTTTGACCCAAGCAATTTTGAATTACAAGATGATGTTGCGGGATATTATGTTTCTAAAGCCGTAGAAAAGCCAATTAACCAATTCGTTCTTAATGATTTGATGATGGAACTTATAGAGCGAAATATCGAAATTAGAATTGTAGATAACTTATGGACAATTGCCGAACAGGTTAAAGTATCAACATTGAACTGGTCTTTATGTAGAATGGCATTTGCTCAACCGAAGTTATAAGTATGATCTCCCACATGACATCTTTGCGGAATAGTCTGAAAAGTGTCATAGTGGATTATGTACCTCCAGAAAGAAATATATAGCAAAAATCGAGGCGGAGTTAACGAACTCTACCTCGATTTTTTAAACTTTCGTTACGGAACTTCATCATTTTGGCGGCTCCGTTTTTGTGTTTTGAAAAAATACTATGCCACAGTCGTCAATAGCACCATAAATTTTGTGTTCGTTTTGTCGGCATCTACCATTGAATTCTGACGGCTGCCGTGCTATGATGTGCGCAAATCGAGAACGCGCCGGGGAACTGCCCTGTGTGTAGGAGAGAAGGGCTGTGTTTGGAGGGAACGATTTTTAATATTCAGCGGTTTTCGCTGCACGATGGGCCGGGAATTCGCACGACGGTGTTTTTGGCCGGATGCAACCTGCGCTGCCAGTGGTGCCACAATCCCGAAAGCTTCACCGCGCGTGCGGTGGTGCGGCATTATCCCATGAAGTGCATTGGTTGCGCCAAGTGTATGGAGGTCTGTCCGTATCAATGCCACATCAGTGTGGATGGAGTGCACCGCATTCTGCGCAAGAATTGCACCGCCTGCGGCCGGTGCGCCGAAGCTTGTTGCGCCGGCGCGCTGGAGATGAGTAGCCACCGGGCAAGCAGTGAAGAAATTTTGGCCACCGTGCTGCTGGACCGGCCGTTTTATAAAGAAACGGGCGGCATGACTGTGTCGGGCGGGGAACCGATGCTGCAAAGTGAGTTCGCCTGTGAGCTACTGCGTATGGCGAAAGAAGCGGGTATTTCTACCGCGCTGGATACGGCGGGGGCTGTGCCGTGGGAGCGGTATGAAGCGTTACTGCCTTATTGCGATTTATTTTTATTTGACGTCAAATGCATGGAGCCGGAGACTCACCGCGCGGCGACGGGAGTAGACAACGCTTTGATTTTGGAGAACTTAACCCGGTTGTCCCAAAGCGGCGCGCGCCTTCTGGTTCGCACACCGGTCATTCCGGGGATCAACGATAGCGAGGAAAATATGGCCGCGATGGCCGCCTTTCTTGCGCCGCTGGACGGGATTGAGGGGGTTGAACTGTTGCCCTATCACCCGTTGGGTGGAGGAAAGTATGAGTCGCTCGGCCTAACCTATCCGGCGCATGGCCTGACCCCGCCGCCGGGAGAGCGTATGGAGCAGTTGGCCGACGTCGTTCGGCGCGGCGGCGTAGACTGCAGGGTATCCTGATGCCGTGTGCCGGGAAATACGGCGCACTGTATTCATTCATATTGGGAGGGAATCAAAATGACCTATTATGAGCGCATCCGCAAGGTTGCTGAGACCAAATCCGAGCACAATCGCATCAAGCTGGAAAAGTACGGCCGAAGCGGTTATTTCGACACCGACGACAAAGGCATGGTTCCGCCGCCCGACGGCTTTGACTGGAAGCCGACCTTTGACGAGCGGGGGCTCTGGCACGGGGCCGGCCGTATTGGTCGGGATTATCGCCGCCTACTGGAGACGCATCCGCCTTATGTGGACAAATATTCGGCGCTGGCGGGAGCGTTTATGATCAACGCCTCCTTTTGCCGGGGCAATACCTGGGATCCGGAAATCGATCTTGGAGAACTGCCGGAAAAACAAAAGCTCTATGACCTCGTCACGGGCATCGGCGGGCAGCATCATTTTTGTCACGACGTGGGGGGCATCGGCTTGCCGCTCGGCTGGGGCGGGCTGATTGAAAAGGTCCGCCATTACA
>CABQCM010000133.1 GCA_902462665.1 uncultured Oscillospiraceae bacterium
AGGCCTCGCGCAGCTCGCCGCGGTTGTACTCGCGCACATCATGACCGTCCACCTGAATGCTACCGTCCACCACATCGTAAAAACGCATGAGCAATTTCACCATGGTGGTCTTTCCCGCGCCGGTCGGGCCGACAATGGCCACCGTCTGGCCGGGGGCAACCTGACAGTTGAAGTCGTGAATGACAATCTGCTCGGGATGATACCCGAAGCGGACATGGTCAAAAGCGACCTCGCCCCGGAGATTTTCAATGGAGGCAGGCTGTTCAACCGTCTGGTCCTCCTCTTCCTCCCCTAGGAATTCAAACACCCGCTCGGCGGCTGCCGCCATGGATTGCAGCATGTTGGAGACCTGCGCAAGCTGGGTGATGGGCTGGGTAAAATTGCGCACATATTGGATAAACGCCTGAATATCGCCGACCGAAATTGTCCCGCCAGCCGCTAAAATACCGCCGACAATGGCCACGGCGACATAGCCGAGATTGGAGACAAAGTTCATAATCGGCATCATTAAGCCGGACAAAAACTGACTTTTCCAGGCCGATTCATAGAGCTTGCCGTTGGTGCGGTTGAATTCCTCCGTCACGGCTTCCTCGCGATTAAACACCTTGACGATGTTGTGGCCCGAGTAGACCTCCTCCACCTGCCCGTTGACGTCGCCGAGATATTTTTGCTGGGCGCGGAAATGCTTTTGGCTGATTTTGACCACGATGCCCACAAAGATGGCCGACACTGGCAGAATGATAACGGCGATGAGGGTCATCAGGGGGCTGATGGTCAGCATCATGACCAAAACGCCCAAAATCGTGGCGATGCTGGTAATGAGCTGGGTCACGCTCTGATTGAGGCTCATTCCGAGGGTATCCACATCGTTGGTGATGCGTGACAGCACCTCGCCCACCGTCTTGGATTCAAAATACCGCATGGGCATACGGTTGATTTTTTCGCTGATTTCCCGGCGCATACGATAGCAGATTTTTTGGGAAATGCCGGTCATAATCCATCCCTGCACAAAGCTGAACAGGGAACTGATAGCGTAAATCCCCAGCACAAATAGCAAAATTTTTCCGATGTAGCCGAAGTCAATGCCGCCCGCGCCCGTCACCTTGGCCACCAGGCCTTCAAACAGGGCGGTCGTGGCCTTTCCCAACACCTTTGGCCCCACAATGGTGAACACCGTGCTGCCCACTGCAAACAGGAGCACCGCGACCACGCCGATTTTGTACCGACCGATGTAAGAAAGCAGCTTTTTGAGGGTTCCGCCGAAGTCTTTGGCCTTTTCGCCCGGCATCATGCCGCCGCCCGGGCCGCGCCCGCCGCGGGGACCGTGCGCATGAGGGGCGCGCGCCGTCTCTTTTTCGCTCATTGTGCCTCACCTTCTTTCTCGCCAAGCTCCTTGGCGCTCAACTGGCTGCGCGCGATTTCCTGGTATGCCGCGCAGTCTTTCAAAAGCTGCTCATGGGTGCCGATGCCGGCTATCCTGCCTTCGTCGAGCACAATGATCTGGTCGGCATGCAGAATGGTGGAAATACGCTGAGCCACGATGATGACGGTGGCGTCGCCCACCTTTTCGGCCAGCGCCCGGCGCAGAACCGCATCGGTCTTATAATCGAGCGCCGAAAAGCTATCGTCAAAAATGTATACGCGGGGATTCTTCGCAATGGCGCGCGCAATGGAAAGCCGCTGCTTCTGCCCGCCCGAAACGTTGGTGCCGCCCTGCGCGATGGGGCTGTGATAGCCCTCGTCCTTTTGTGAAATAAAGTCGGCCGCCTGTGCAATTTCAGCCGCCTGCATCATCGCCTCATCGGTGATATCGTCGCCGCCAAATTTGAGATTGGACGCGATATCGCCGCTGAAGAGCATCCCCTTCTGGGGGACAAAGCCGAGCAGGCTGTGCAGCTTATGCTGGCTTAACTCGCGCACATCCACCCCGTCAATGGTAATCCGGCCGCCGGTCACATCGTAAAACCGGGGAATCAAATGCACGAGGGTCGATTTGCCGCTGCCGGTGCTGCCGATAATGGCAGTGGTTTTCCCCGGCTGGGCGGTAAAGTCAATGCCGGCAAGCACGTCGTCCTGCGCACCGGGGTAACGGAAGGATACATTCTCAAACCGCACGACCCCGTGTTCTTGCATCTGCGCGTCCTTGGGCTGCTCCGGATCGTTGATGACCGGCTCGGTGGCCAGCACCTCGTCGATGCGCCCGGCCGCGACGTTGCCGCGCGGCAGCATAATGGAGATCATGGTGATCATCATGAAGGCCATACAGATTTGCATGGTGTAGGTGATAAAGGCCATCAAATCGCCCACCTGCAAATTACCCAGATCCACGCCCTTTGCGCCAAACCAGATAATCATGATGCTAATACCGTTCATCAAAAGCATCATCACGGGCATCATGAAGGTCATGACCCGGTTGGTGAAGAGCTGCGTACCGGTGAGATCGCGGTTGGCCGTGTCAAAACGCGCCTCCTCGTGCTTCTCCCGGCTGAAAGCCCGGATGACCGGCACGCCGGTCAAAATCTCCCGGCTGACCAGATTCAGCCGGTCAACCAGCGACTGCATCCGTTTGAATTTCGGCATAGCGACGACCATCAGAGTCAGCACCACCACGGAAATGGCCGCTACCGCCACCCCGATAATCCAGCCCATGCCGGTTTTGGTTCCCGCCACCTTGATGATGCCGCCAATGCCCATAATGGGAGCGTACAGCACCATGCGCAGCACCATAACGATGACCATCTGCACCTGCTGAATGTCGTTGGTGCTCCTCGTAATGAGAGATGCGGTCGAATACTGGTCGAGCTCGGCGTTGGAAAAGGAGACGACCTTATGAAACACCTGGGAGCGAAGCTTAGTGGAAACCCCGGCTGCCGTTCGGCTGGCCAGTAGGCCGACGATGACGGCGGCGGCAGCGGCGAGCAGGGTCACTCCCAACATTTTCGCCCCCACCGCGAGCATATAATCGGTTTGAATTTTGCCCGTATCCAGCCCGAGACTTTCATATTCGGTCTTGAGAAAGGACACGGCCATCTGATCAATCAGGCTGTCGGACAACCCGCCCATCGACTCGAGCGCCTCGTCCTTGCGTGCGAGCAATTCCTGACGCTGAATCATACCGCCGGCCAGCGCCCCCTTGATCTGCACGAGGGAGCCGGGGTCGTTTGCGCGCATTTGGGAGACAATGACCATGGGCACACCGAAAATATCGTCTAGTTTCTCCCGCGTATCCGAATCAATCTTTTTTAATGTATAACGTCCTCGGCTGTCCTGTTCCAACGCGCCGGAAACGGTCTGTATTTCTTCCTCCGTCATAAACAGTTCCAGGTCGGCCAAGGTATCCGCACTGATTTCCAGCGGCACGGCCGAATCAATGCCGCCCTGCTGAATTCCCACGTCGACAATGTTGCTGGTGTAGGACGGAAGCGACAGCTCGCAGTAGGCCTGCACAACCAGTAACAAGACGATGAGGATGACGGTGCCGACATTTTGTTTTAAATACCGAAAAATACGCACGGTATCAAACTCCCCCTTTCAAAGAATACCATGTGTGATACTGTGTTAGCCCGGTTTTTACTCGTTCTACAAAAAATGAAAGCGACGCTCAGGTGACGTCATTTACACCAAAGGCGGAGGCAGCGGCTCCTCGTCCCGAATTTGACGCAGACGATCCAGCAAACGAAGGAACTCGGTCGTATCCTCTTCCCCCAGAGAGCGCAGCATTTCCTGGATATAGCGGTGCACGGCCCTGCGCCGCTGCAATACCTTCTCCCGCCCCAGGGGGGTTAAGGTAACCAAGGTTCGCCGCCGGTCAGCGCTGTCGGTCTGCCGGGTAATCTCTCCCTTCGCCTCCAGGCTGTTGAGCGCGGCGGCGACCCGCGCCGTACTCGCCTGCATGGCGCCGCTCAGTTCACTGGGCAGCACCGGCCCCTCCCGATCGGTCAGGTAGTTGAGAATGAAGGTCTCTCCCTTGGGAAAATCGCTTAACTTTCGCTGCTCCGGCGTATGAAAAAAGCGAAACATCCGATCAATTAATTCCGACGCCGCCTGGGAATAGTCCACGCCCTCTTCCCCCTTTTGTCCAAACGCTAACACTGTTAGGAATTATAACAGCTTTTTTTCCAAAGTCAACCACGTGGCAAGAAAGTTCACAAATCGTTTGCAAATGGGACTGGCCTTACCGGCGATTTTCAGTGCAATCAGCGTACCATCTCTTAACAAGGGGGAGCACGGTTGATCGGTGTAAAAACGGAGAAAAAGCAGTGTTGTCCTCATTGCCGGGCGGCAGCCCGTCCGCCTCGCCAGTCTCTCATTTTTACGATCAAAAGCTCCGAAGGACCTAGCTTGCGAGGCCAAAGGGCAGGATAGCCCCGGCCGTAGGCGAATGCCGAGAACGCCGCGAGCCGCCTTCGACCGCTAGCAGGCGCGTTGCCCCTTATCAAGCGATGGGTATTCCGTCCAGGTGCGGCCCCCCCTCAAAACACTCTGCCGCCGGAGGGCTGTATGGTCATCCCCCGGCGGCGAATCAGTGTCTATTTTATGAGCGAGCGGTGGACTAGCGTTCTCCTCCCCGGGTCTCAGTCCACGGCGCATTCCGCAACCGTCTCGCCGTCATACAGCACGGTAATGCCGGTGTCGGACGGCTGCACCGAATACCGGGCAGGATCGTTGCCTTTGGCCTGCTGTACATTCTGGGTGGTATACAAAATTTTGGTGCTCGTATCGGAGGAACGGTATACCCCCTCGGCATTGAGCTGATACAGCTCAACATACGCTTCCGATACCCCTTTTACCTGTGGATAACGGGCAAAGCCGCACAGCTTGCCGTTGACCGCCATGAGCTGCTCCATTTGGGTGCGCATCTGCGCCCCTTTATCGTTGACACGCAGCTTCTGTACCTCACTATCGGCGGAGGGCGAAACCCGATAAAGATAATTGTAACTGTCCGATTGCTCGATAAAATAAACATAGTCGTTGCAATAGGCCGCAGACAGAATGCGCTTGCCTTTGTCGCTCAAGCCGCAAATGCGCTCGGCCTCCCCTGTGGCGGGCGAACATAGATAAAGCTCGGCCTGACCCACAAGCAGGATATCCGCCTGTTCGGTATGGCCAATCGTATCCCCCGAAACCTGCATTGAGACCACCGACGGCGCTTCCTCCGAAGAGATGGGAGCCGTTCCTGCATCGTCCGCCGGTTTATTGCGAGCATACACCAAAGCCCACACGGCGAG
>CABQCM010000134.1 GCA_902462665.1 uncultured Oscillospiraceae bacterium
TTGCCCGAGCATGATGGAGTCGAGCATACTGTTCGCGAAGGTGATAAAGTTTTGCATCGCAATCGGCAGAGCGATGGTGAGGATACTAAGATAAAAGGATTTTTCCTTAACGATTTTCATAGTTGCGTTTCCTTTCCAATGGACAATGTACCTATTATAGCGAATCCATTTGCTCCCTGCAACTAAATTATAAAAATAATCCCCTTCATTATCGGTTAATCGAGGTTAATTGGCCCAAATGTCGAACCTAGGGGGATTGACATGGTTTTTGACCTATTGTATCATAACTATAAACATATTTGGTTCTTGCCTCATGAGGCGCTTGTGTATTGGAGACATCGGGAGGGCTTTTATGAAACGGAAAAGAATTGTTGCCTATTTTACCCTAATCGCCGGGTGCGCGGCTATGACCTACTTTGCGATACAAAACAGTTTGGATTGGGTTCAGATTGTCTCCGCGCTCGTCGCTGTTCTCGGCGTGGTTCTGTTGGCTATTGAGCTGTATCAGTCGCGCAAAATTACCGAGGCGGAATTTTTGGCCAATCTTAATCAGACTTTTGTGTCCAACGAGGACTATAAAACAGCCTATGCGTTGTTTGAGAAATATGACTTCGACGCCTTGCCCGATTTGGAGCTGGAGAATTATCATATCTCCAACTACCTCACCTTCTTTGAGGTGTTTCAGCTTCTTTTAGAGCGGGGGACGCTGACCATTGATATGATTAACGATTTGTTTGGCTACCGCTTTTTTATCGCAGTGCACAATCCTTACGTACAGCGGCAAAAAATTGTGAAATCACCCGAGAATTTTCGGAATATTTATATATTGGAACGGGAATGGGTGGCCTATCGAAAGAAAAAGAGAATGCCGATTTTTCACGAGGAGTATTCTCTCGAAGCCGTCGTACCGCCGGAGGTGTATCGTAAGGCCATCGCGTCCAGAAGAAGATGACGTTTTTGCCACTCCCGAAAGAAAGGGGAATGAATATGAAGCTAGCAGCAAATGAATTTGAGTTTATCCGATGCGACGAGGATAGCCTGGAGGAGATTTGCGCGATTCAAGAGGAGGCGTTTCGTACCCTCGACAATCCCGAGTTGCTCCGGCGCAACTCCAAAGAGGTTCTGCACGCTTGCCTGATGGAGCCGCACACCACGCTGGGGGCTTATTATGGCGGTCGCATGGCCGCGTTTGCCGTGTTGTATGTTGCGAAAGATTCGACTGAAAATTTGGGGCGGGATATCGGCGTGACGGAGGAAGAGCTTTCCACGGTGGCCAATGTGAAGCTGGTGATTGTGCGCAAGGAATTCCGAGGCAATGGGCTGCAAAAGCTGTTAACCCAAAGGCTGGAGGAATTTGCGCGAGACCAGGGAATTCAAACGCTGTGCGCGACGGTTTCGCCGGCAAACGATTACAGCATTCGCAATTTTGAAGCGCTGGGATACCGGTTTTATGCCTGCAAAACCAAGTATGGCAATCTCAAACGCAATATCTATGTCAAAAGCATTGTAACGCAAAAATAATTCAAGCCCCCCGAAAAACGGGGGGCTTGAATTTTATAATAGGCTATTGATTCGCGATATCCGGCTGCTGCGCCTGTTCCTCCTCGGCCTGCTTGCGGCTCTTTTTGAAGAGGGAGATGAGCTTATCAAACAGTTCAGGCAGCAGAGCGACAGCTCCAGCTCCCGCGCTTTCCTCGGCTGTGACCGGCACCAAGCGGACGTCCGCCCCCTTGCATACGAGGAAACCGACCGGCGTTACGGTCATGCCGCCGCCACCGCCGCCGCCGAACAGCGGGGCATTGGGGGAGGATTTCACCCGGAAATCCGAGCCGCCCGACGCAAAGCCGTACGACACCTTAGAAACCGGAATCGCCACCACACCCTCCGACAGCTCGATGCGTTCCCCAATGATGGTGTCCGCATCAGCCACTGAGCGCATTTTTTCTACCGTTACGTCAAGGATGTTGCTGACATGATTGTTTTCGTTCATGTTCAAACGCCGCCTTTCTTAGACTGTTTCTTTTTTGCCCGGGACGGAGCCGCCCGGAATTGATTGACCTTGGACTGTTTGACTTTACTTTGAACCAGCGCCCATGCCGCCGCGCAGCCCGCGGCGAGAATCCACCATAAGGCCACGCGAAGCTTGCAATCGGCCTGCACCGACCAGTCGCTGGAATGGTAGTTGGGATGGATATCAATGTAGGGGGCACGCAGGTGCACCAACGCGGAGGCGAAGCCCAGCAGGGGATAAACGGCGGCGCAGACCCCGCCGCACAGCACAGCAGCCTGTGCCGCATCGCTTCCCCCGACCGAAGCCTTCAGACGCAGACGCACCACCCGAACGTGAGAAAACAGCCGCACGGCACGCTCCAGCAGCAGATGCACGGTGTCGCAGATGTCGCTGACCGCGGCCAAAAGTCCCTTTTTTTCCACCAAAGCGCGAAACGGGTCGGCTTTTTTTGTCTGCTCTTCTTTTTCCTTTTTGCGTTTTTCTTTGGGAGATTTTTTGCGCTGTTTCCGTGCTTTTTGCTCCGAATCAAGCGGAATATTGTAAAAAAAGCAGAGATACCATACCCGCATCCGGGGCTGCCCGTCGTAACGAAACCGCAGAGTGACGGGCGACGCAAGCAACAGCGCGAGGATCGCACAAACCAGAATAAAAGCCAGCATCGCATCGCCTCCTGACAGTACCTGTACATCAACTTTGACGGATTGAACGGCATTTATACAAAAAGAAGAAAAACAACTTGCGTAAAAACGATTCAGCCCCACCGCGCCGTTCCGCAAAAGGGAGAAAACCGCTATGGGCTACAATTTGGCTTTTAGCGCGTTTTTTAGACCGGGGCATCGGGATGCTCCAACGCCGCGTCCGGCTCCAGTGGTAAAGGTTCGCCGCCATCAGATAGGGCAGCCGCTTCGGCCAAAGGAGCGATGGGCCGGGTTTCTCCCTCGGCTACCGTGTCCTCCACCGGGCCGGGAAGGGGAGGCAAATCCTCCAAAGAGGCCAGGCCGAAACAGCGCAGAAAGCTGGCCGTCGTGCCATAGAGCAGCGGCCGGCCGGGTAGCTCTATGCGGCCCTGCTCCTCAATCAGCCCCTTGACGCACAGACTGGAAACCACGCCCGAGCAGTCCACTCCGCGCACCTGTTCGATGTACGAACGGGTAACCGGTTGATGATAGGCGATGACGGAGAGCACCTCCATCGCCGCCTGGGACAGGGGAGCGTTGCGTTTTTGCTCCAGAGTTTTGCGCACGCAGTCTGCAAACTCCGGACGAGTGGTGAGCTGGTAAGAGTCCTCCAGCCGGATGACCTCCAGCGCACTGCCTCGGTCGGCCAGACGGTCGGATACTCGGGTGGCCAGCAGATGCACCGTCTCCATATCCACCTCGAGCGCTTCGCTGATGCGCTGAGCAGATACCGGCTCGCCGCTCGCGAAAAGAATGGCTTCCACACTGCCCTCAAGCTGTTTCATGTTCACTGGACGGCACCTCGCTGGTTTTGTTGATGGTAATGCGCGTGTTTTCTCCCTCACCCGAGACCGTAACCCGCCGGGCCTTCATCAGCTCGAGCACGGCCAAAAAGGTGGCTACAAGCTCCGAACGGCTCTCAGAGTGCTCGTACAGGGAGGAAAAATGTACCCGGCCGCTTTTCCACAAACGGCGCAGAACGTACACAATTTTGGATGACACCGAAATAATCCGTCGCTGCACAATCCCCTGGAATGAAGCGGCCGGAGGAGGCAAACGCCGCTGCCCCCGGCCGGCTGCGGCCAGATAAGCGGATACAAGCTCTTCGCTTTGATGCCGGCGGGAATAAGTATGGTCTACCGGCAGCTCGGTCGGCGGGCGGGTCATACGGTTGAACCCCTCGGTATGGCGACTCAGACGCTGTGCGGCGGCCTTGACCGCCTCGTATTCCAGCAGTTCCCCAGCCAGCTCATCGCGAAGCTGCTCGGCCTCCTCATGGCGGGGAAGCAGAGAAACGGTCTTGAGATAGACCAGTCGCGACGCCATTTCTAGAAATTCACTGGCCAAATCCATGTCGGCCTGCTGCATGGCGCGAATGGCCTCCATGTACTGATCGAGCAGCTCGGCAATGGGGATGTCGAGGATATTCAATTTGTTTTTGGAGATAAGATAGAGTAGCAGGTCGAGCGGGCCCTCAAAATTTTCCAATTGAAAGGACAGCTTGTCCAACGGCGGTCATCCTCTTCTTAAACATAGGAGTATCAGCGGGAAATCCTTTCGGATTCACAAGTATTTTAACGATGCAAAGGCGAGAATCCGCTGCTTAACATGGACGGCGTTTTCGTCAATGAATCCAGGCAAAGGGGAGGCCGGCAAGATTGTAAAGTCCCTTATAAATCCAGCCGCTCAGGCTGCTCAGCGGGCTGCTCAGCGCGCCGGTGACCAGCAAAACCATCAAAATAATATAGAGATACTGCTCATACTGCATCAGCTTGTAGTAGAGCCGGTCGGGCAGCAGCACGGACAGAATACGCGACCCATCGAGGGGCGGCACTGGTATGAGGTTGAATACAGCAAGCTGGACGTTGATAATCGCGGCGTAGGAGAAAAAGAACAAAATGACGGTGATGCCCCCGGTGACACCCAACGCCAGCAGAAGCGCGCGAACTGCGTGCAGTAGGAGCAGAAGAAGCAGCCCCATAATCAGGTTGGACACCGGCCCAGCCAGCGCGACCAGGGCCATATCCCGCTTGGGATTGCGCAGCCGAAAGCCGTTGACCGGCACCGGCTTTGCCCAGCCAAAGCCCACGAGCAAAATCATTGCCGAGCCGAGCCAGTCAATGTGGGCGAAGGGGTTGAGAGTCAGTCTACCCATGTCGCGCGCCGTATGGTCGCCCAGCTTGTTGGCCATAAAGGCGTGGGCGCACTCGTGAACAGGCAGCGTAAAGAAAACGACAAAAACAGTGGAAATCAGGTAAACGATCGCCGAAATGGCGTCGCCCTGTATCAAATAACGAATCATGAGGGGAAATTCCTCCCTTTCTTAATCCATGTCTCTTTCCACCAACTGTGCAGGAGAGGACAGCGAGAAAACAGTTTCCCATTATTATACTCGATTTTCCCCTAAAAAACAAGCGTTACCGCCAATAGAATCCCTGTGATGTAAAAACATTCTTTAATTTTATGAAATAATGGTTGACAAATTGCGGACAATCCTTTATAATACCCTTTGCGTTATTTGATACAG
>CABQCM010000135.1 GCA_902462665.1 uncultured Oscillospiraceae bacterium
TTTTGCTGCTGCGGCTGGGCTGAATCCCCGGGTACAGCGCCGTCATTTCCCTGCGCACGCTCAAATTCCTTCAGCTCTACCCGCTCGGCCGCGACAAGCGCGTCGTAAAAGGTCTCGTATTCCTCTCGGTTCATGGGGCAGTTGAGATAATCTCCGTCCCCCTCCCCCCGCTCGTAGCGGGAGGCGGCAAAGGCCGAGGCCATATCCACGCTTTCGGCCGTTACAATGGGGGCAGCCGCGTCATAAAAGCTCAGATATCCTCGCCCCAGACGGCGTGCAATGTCCTGCGACAACGCTCCGTCGGTCAGCGGCCCGGTGGCCACGATGCAGATCTCCTCCTCGGGGATGGCTTCGCATTCTCTGCACACCACATGAATGTTCGGATGCTGCCGCACCGCTTGGGTGATGAAAGCGGAAAAGGCTTCGCGGTCGACCGCCAAAGCGCCCCCGGCTGCCACAGAGCATTGCAGAGCGCTTTCGACGCAGACCGAGCCCAAGCGGCGCATCTCCTCTTTGAGCAGCCCGGCGGCCGATTCCAGACGGCGGGCCTTAAGGGAATTCGAACAGACCAGCTCGGCAAAGGTATCGGCGTGGTGGGCGGGGGAACGACGCGCTGGCTTTTGCTCGATCAGCGTAACCTCTATGCCCGCGCGGGCAAGCTGAAGCGCCGCCTCGCACCCGGCCAACCCCGCCCCGATGACGGTAGCGCGGCTCATTCCTGATTCTCCGCGGGCGCGGACTCGGAAGGCTCGGAAACCGCCTTCTCGGCTTTTGCCGATTTCTTGCCCTTTTTGGCGGTCTTTTTCTCCAACTGCACCTCGTAACCGCAGCCCTCGTTGAGGCAGACGATGATGCCGCCCCGGCGTTTAAACAGGCTCTTGCCGCATTGAGGGCAGCGGTCGGCAGTGGGCACATCCCAGGTCATGAACTTGCATCCGGGCGACTTCTCACAGCCGTAATATTTATAGCCTCGCTTGGACTTTTTCTCCAAAATCCGGCCGCCGCACTGAGGACATTCGCCCGGGGTTTCGACCACGATCGGCTTGGTGTTTTTGCAGTCAGGGTAGCCGGAGCAGGCAAGGAATTTGCCGAAACGCCCCACCTTAATGACCATCTTTTTGCCGCACAGCTCGCAGACCTGATCGGTCTCGACGTCGGGAATCTTCGCCCGTTTGCCGTCCATCTTCTTTTCGGCTTCCTCCAACGTTTTCTCAAAGGGGCCGTAGAATTTGCGCAGCGTATCCACGTAATCGAGCTTACCCTCTTCTACCTGGTCAAGCTCCTTTTCCATGGACGCGGTAAACTTGACGTCCACAATTTCCTTGAACAAATCCCGCATCAGCCCGGTGGTGACCTCACCCAGGGCGGTGGGCTTCAAATTCTTCTTTTCCCGCTCAACGTATTCCCGGGCCAGAATGGTGCTGATGGTCGGGGCGTAGGTGCTCGGGCGGCCAATGCCGTTTTCCTCGAGCGCCTTGATGAGGGTGGCCTCTGTGAAGCGGGGAGGCGGCTGGGTGAAGTGCTGGTTGGCCGACAGCTCCTTGCACTTGAGGGGGTCGCCCGCCGTCAGCGGGGGAAGGAAGCCCTGTTCCTCTTCCTCCACATCCTTGCCCTCGACGTAGATGGCGGTAAACCCTTCAAAACGCACGGTATAGCCGCTGGCCTTGAAGATATAGTCCCCCGCCTGGATGTCAGCCTGACGGGTATCCTGCACGCAGGCGGCCATGAGGCTGGCGATAAAACGCTCCCAAATGAGCTTATAGACGCGGTATTGGTCGTTGGTCAGGCTGGCTCTCGCCTGCTCGGGAGTCAGGGAAGGAATGGTCGGTCGGATGGCCTCGTGGCCATCCTGCGCGTTGGCTCTGGATTTAAACACACGCGGCTTGTTCGGCAGATAGTTCTTTCCAAAACGCTCGGCAATGTAGGCGTTACCCTGCTCACGCGCCTGGTCGGAGATGCGCAGCGAATCGGTTCTCATGTAAGTAATCAGACCGGTGGTGCCCACCCCTTCGACCGCAACGCCCTCGTAGAGCTGCTGGGCGATTTTCATAGTGCGCTGGGAGGTCATGTTGAGCTTGCGCGACGCCTCCTGCTGGAGGGTCGAGGTAATGAAGGGGGGCGCGGGCTGACGGTTGCGCACCCCGTTTTTGACCGATTTGACAATGAAATCGGCGCCGGACAGCTCGGTCTTGATTTTCTCAGCCGTCTCCTCGTTGGGAATGGAGAGCTTTTCCCCATCCGCCTTGCTGTGAAGGTGAGCCTCAAACGCTTTTTGTACCCCTTTGGTGGTCAATTTCGCGTCGATCGACCAGTATTCCTCGCTTTGGAAAGCGCGAATCTGCTCCTCGCGGTCCACAATCAGGCGTACGGCCACGCTCTGCACTCGCCCGGCCGAAAGTCCCCGACGCACCTTGCGCCAGAGGAAGGGGCTAAGCTTATAGCCCACAATGCGGTCGAGAATGCGACGGGCCTGCTGAGCGTCAACCAAATTCTGATCAATTGTGCGGGGAGCGGCCATGCCGTTTTGCACCCCCGACTTGGTGATTTCATTGAAAGTGACACGAATCGGCTCCTTTTCATTGAGCGCCAGCATCTGCGCCAGATGCCAGGAAATCGCCTCTCCCTCGCGGTCGGGGTCGGTGGCGAGATACACGCAATCCGCGTCGGCCGCGGCCGATTTCAGCTTTTGAATCAACTCGTCCTTTCCGTCAATCTCAATATAATCGGGCTTAAAGTCGTGCTCGATGTCCACGCCCATTTTCTTTTTGGGCAAATCGCGCACATGACCCATGGACGCCACGATTTTATAATCCCCGCCAAGGTATTTCTGAATGGTGGTGGCCTTGGAGGGGGACTCGACGATAACCAATTTGGACATTCGGTCCACCTGCTTTCTACGATATATCGTGCATTGGCTCGTCGAGCAGACGATAGCGGTTTCCCGCTTCGCTCTCCACGCAGCCAAGTAATTCCAATTCTGTTAAGGCGCGCAGCACTTCCCCCGGAAGATGGCCGCTGTGAGCGACCAAAAGGTCAAAGGGCATGATTTCTTCATCAAACGCCTTGTAGACCGCCAGCGCGGGGCCGACCAGGCCCTGCGGCGGAGCGGGACGGACAAAGGGCACCGGCGAAGGCATTGTCGTGGGACATGCCGCTGTCGGAGGCGACAGCTCGCCCGGTTCCGTCTGGTCTGGGACGGCATGCTCCTCATCGAGCGGGTCCTCCGGATCGTACTCGCCAATGAGCACTCCCGAGCCGGCAAGGGTTAGTTTATGGGGAAAGAGGCTTTGGTATTCCTCCAACACGTCCAGCGCCGAATAAACTGGCTTGGCCCCATCGCGCAGCAAACGGTTGGTGCCGGTATAGCTGCGGGACATCACATTTCCAGGAACGGCAAACACGTCCCGGCCCTGTTCCGATGCCAGGCGGGCGGTGATGAGAGAACCGCTGCGTTCCCCCGCCTCCACAACCACCGTCCCCAGGCACAATCCTGCGATTAAGCGGTTGCGGCAGGGAAAGGTGCTTTTGCTCGGCGGAGTCCCGGGCGGGTATTCGCTCACCAGAGCGCCATGCCGGGCAATTTCCTCCCGTATGGGGCGGCTGTCCTCCAAATAGGGATACCCAATGCCGCAGCCGAGCACGGCCACGGTCGTCCCATGGACGAGAAGCGCGCCGGTATGCGCTTTGGAATCCACCCCCAAGGCGCCGCCGCTGACAATCACCGCGCCCGCACGGCTAAGGCGCATGGACAGGCGCTTGGCCGCCTCCTGCCCATAGCCGGTCGCCTTACGGGTGCCGACGATGGCAATCATAACCTCCTCGTCCACCCGGGGCAAGCGGCCCTTGACATAGAGCGCCACTGGCGGATTGGAAATTTGACGCAGCCGCTCTGGATAGGACGGGCTTTGAGGCGTGACGACCTGCAAGCCGTCCCGCTCGCAGTCCTCCAGCACCCGGCGGGCCGACTCCAACGGATGAGCGCGCAGTGCTTTACGCTCGCGTTCACTCAGCAGCTTCAGTTCACTGAGAAGCGACTCGTTGTCCCTTTGCCGGTATACCTCGGCAGGGGAGCCAAGAGCACGCGCCAAGGCAAGAGATTTGCGGCTCCCCTGCCCCAGCGCGCCTTGAAGCCATACCCAATAAAGCAGGTTGCCCATGCCTTTCCTCCTCTACCTTTCACGCCTTAATCGAAAAACACGCCTTGCTTTTGATGCAAAGGGGGGATTTCTCAAAACGGATCATCGCCCCCGCACAATCTGCCGCGGGCCATTTCCCACAGGAGAATGGCCGCCGCCGCGTGGGCGTTGAGCGACTCGGCCCGGCCGGGCATGGGGATGGTTACCCTCTCGTCGCAGCATTCCAGGATTTCCTGCCGCAGACCGTTGGCTTCGTTGCCGATCACTACTCCCGCGCCAGAGGTAAAATCACAATCGTAAACACGCCGCGCCTGCGAATCCGGAACGGCGGCATAGACTGGCAGACCAGCCGAGCGCATGGTGCCGATGGGTTCCTCCAGAGAGGGATACACCCACACCGGCAGTCGAAGCAGCGACCCCATCGCGGCGCGCTGCGCCTTGGGGCTGTACACATCGCATCCATCCCCCGAAACGAGAAGGCCCTGCACGCCCAATGCCTCGGCGGTGCGAGCCACCGCGCCCAAATTCTGAGGATTCTGCACACGGTCAAGCAGGACGTAATGGCCATCCGGCGCAGGAACAAAGGCAGAGGCTTCCTGCTGCCGCAGCACGCAGAGTACCCCCTGCGGGCTTTGGGTATCGCTGATTTTGGAAAACACCGGCCCGGTTACTTCAAAGCAATCCCCCTGACGCAGCAGCTCATCCAACCCCGCCCGCCGCTCAGCAGTGTAAAACACCGCCACCGGCCGGCAGCCGGTACGCACCGCGTCCAGACACAGCCGAAGCCCCTCTAACACAAATAAGCCGGTCTCCTTACGAAATCGGCTTTGAGCGACGAGCCTGGCGGCCCATTTTACCTTATCGTTGTCACGGCTGCGAATGCTCAGCGGCATGCCTTCCTCCCGGTATTTTCTCCAGCCCATCCGCTACGGGGATGGGAACGGGTTTAAAACGACCAACGCCCGGGGCGCTCACACCATCGGCTGACCTCAACCAGACGGTATGCATTCCCCGGGCGAAAAAATCATTATTGAAGCGCGGCCTTGGACTGCTCAGCCAGCGTGG
>CABQCM010000136.1 GCA_902462665.1 uncultured Oscillospiraceae bacterium
GGCCGAAGCCCTCGGAGGCGAGCTGAACCGGCCCCATCTTTTCCTCCGCGTGATAAATCGCCGCCGCTTCGCCCGGAAGATCGATGCCGGTCAGCTCGGTCATACCGTAGGCCTTGAAGTATTTATAAAACAAACTGACTCCCAAACGCTGGGAAATCTCAATAAAGGCGGGGTTACAGGAATTTTCAAAAGCATTGGTTAAATTCTGATGTCCGTGACCGCCCGCTTTATGGCACTTGTAGCGAGTGCCGGCGATCACAATCGCACCGTTGCAGTCAAAGGTAGAGCTTTTGCTGACTTTGTTTTCCTCCAGAGCAGCCGAGCCGGTAACCACCTTAAATACCGAGCCAGGCTCGTAGGTATCCGATACGGCCTTGTTGCGCCACTGCTGCTGCCTCTCGAGACTCAGCTGCTTGGTGCGCTCATCCCCTTCCAGCGCGTCTACCCGGCTTTGCGCCGCAGCGTCGGCCAAGACAAAAGGCTGGTTGGGATCAAAATCCGGCTTGGTCGCCATAGCGAGAATGCCACCGGTCTTAATATCCATTACAATTACGCAGCCGCGATTGGTACAATTGTTGGCAATGACGGCCGTATCGAGGTATTTTTCGGCACAGAACTGAACGTACTCGTCGATGGTCAGCACCAGCGAATTGCCCTGCTGGGCCTCGACCATCGTTTCGTAATTAAAGGGCATGTCGCTGCCCCGCGCATTTTTGGAGGCGACCACCTTGCCCGGAATCCCCTGAAGCTGGGTATCGTACTGATACTCGATACCGTAAAGGCCCTGATTGTCGTCCCCGACAAAGCCCAGCACCGTTGACGCCAGACTTCCGTTGGGATAATAACGCTTGGTCGTTTCGTCCAGCCCGACGATGGAACCGAGCTTATTGTCTCGGATAAAGGCGCGCACCTCATTGGCCACATTCTCCTCCACCCGCTGCTTTACCTTCTCGTAAGCGGTATTGCGCTGGGTCTGCTTGTAAACCTTCTCTCGGTCCAGCGACAGAATCTGCGAAAGGCCGTCGGCAATCAGCCCGGCCTCCTCTGTGGTTTCGATATCCTTGGGGGTGATGTATACCGTCCATACCGTCGCGCTGGTGGCCAGTATGTTTTTGTTGCAGTCATAAATCGTGCCGCGCTCGGCCGCGATGGTTGTATTGGACAATTGCTGGTTGCTCGCCTTGAGGGACAGCTCCCCGCCCTGTACCAGCATCAAATCCACCAGCCGAATCGAAGCCGTGCCAAAACCGAGCAGCACGACGATCAGCATCATGGCGAACATCCGCTTCCACATCAGTTTGGTTGGTCCCTTTGCCATGAGCGCACCTCCAAAAATCTTTCCAGCCAAGTTCGGCGATAGGAAAAGGACGGCTGGAAGCCCTTCCCCATGATACGGGAGCAGACGGAAGCCGTTGCGATACATCGACTCCCGTCCGGTTCCTTTTCATCATATGAGAATCTATGGATAATTATAACACATTGAATGGTCGAATCAAGGCATTGCGCCCCGAATCACACCAAAGGTAAATAATACCACCTTACATAAACCAAAAGTCGGTTTTCGGGCTGCATTTCCATTGGCGTCGACTTTCGCTGCCCGCTCTTCCCTTAAAACCAAGCCAACAGTTTGGCCCAAAGACTTGTATTTTCTTCCTCTTGTATAATTTCCGCCTCATCCTCATCGTTGAGCATGACGCACACCGTCTGGGCAGATTGCTGCTTCTGCATCCCCATATCAGCCGCCGCCTTTTCCAAATTGGTGTAAGCAATGGCGCTGGCCAGTTCCATTTCCAGCCGGGTGCTCTCGCTCTTGAGCCGCTCGATGGAGGTCTGGGCCTGAGTGATTTCCGCCGTTATTTCCGACTGCTGGATGGCCCCGAAAATCTGGAATCCCACCAACAGCATCACCGCCGTTGCGCACACCAGCGTCTTGGCAGCCAGTATACGCCGCTGAGCACGCTGCCGCGCCAATATACGCGCACGCGATTGGGGCCGACGCTGCGGCTCGCTTTCGGGAAGGCGCACGATATTATTTGGTTTTTTCTGCGCAAACCGTTCAAAATCATATGCCGCGCCGTTCGTATAGCCCTGCATTCCATCCACATCCTTTATTCTACTCCCAAATTTCGGGGGATTCTATCTGCCAATCTGATTTACCGCCCTATTCGCGTACCCTCTCCAGTGCGCGCAGCTTTGCGCTGCGGCTGCGGGGATTTTCTTTGAGCTCTTCTTCCCCGGCTTCGATTGCCTTTCGGGTCACTAACCGCCCGAACGGGGTCTTGCCGCACACGCACACCGGGAATTCCGGCGGACAGGTGCAGCCGGTGCACAAAGAGGCAAAGCTCTGCTTCACCATACGGTCTTCCAGCGAATGAAAGGTGATAATGGACAGCACGCCGCCCACTTTGAGCCTCTGGGGAGCAACATGAAGCACGCGCTCCAATCCGTCCAATTCCCCATTCACCGCAATGCGCAGCGCCTGAAAGCACCGTCTCGCGGGATGCCCCTCCCGACGGGCGGCAGCCGGCACAGCCGAAGCGATGCAATCGGCTAATTGAAGGGTGGTGACAATGGGCTGCTGCTCCCTGCGCCGGACAATGGCAGCAGCAATGCGACGAGAAAATTTTTCTTCGCCATACCGAAAGAAAATGCGGGATAATTCTTCTTCGCTACTGGCGGCAATGAGTTCGGCCGCCGTAAGTCCTTCCTGTGACATGCGCATATCGAGCGGCGCGTCATGATGGAAGGAAAAGCCCCGCTGCGGGGTATCCAACTGATGGGAGGAAACGCCCAAATCGAGCAGCACGCCATCGACTTGTCCAATTCCAAGCGAATCGAGAATAGCTCCCATATCCGCGTAATTACCGGCCACTACCTGCGCCCCAGGATAGGGTGACAGCCGCGCGGCGGCAGCCTCTCGCGCATCGGGGTCACGGTCGATGGAAATCAGCCGGCCGCCGTTTAACTTACGTGCGATGGCCTCGCTGTGACCACCCCCGCCCGCCGTGCCATCCACATACACGCCGTCTGGACGGATATGCAGCGACGCTATGGCTTCTTCAAGCAAGACTGGCCGGTGGCAGAAAGACATGCTGTTTCCCCTTTCCTCAATTTACATGCCAAGCTGCTCCATAATGGCGGCGATTTCATCAGCTGATTTGCTTTCGCTTTCCTCGTTCCAACGCTCGGCATTCCAAATCTCCACCCGGGTGGAAGCGCCGATAATGGTAGTAGCCCCAGCCAGGGAAGCGTATTCCCGCAGGTTCTGCGGAATGCCGATACGCCCCTGCGCGTCCAGCTCCACTTCGCAGGCGCCCGAAAACCAAAACCGCTGCACGTCCCGCCGCTGAGCAATGGGAAGCGCGGTGATGGTTTGCTCTATCTTTTCCCACTCTTTGAGGGAGTGGACAAACAAGCAGTTGTCCAGTCCTTTGGAGACAATAAAACGCTCGCCCAAATCCCCGCGCAGCTTCACCGGGATAAAGACGCGTCCCTTTGCGTCAATATTATGTTGATAAGTTCCAATCAACATCAGCGCATTGTCTCCCTTTCCGGCGAAATGGAGTTCAAGTTCACCACTCTCCCCCACTTCGCGCCACTTTAGTGTCATTATATCGGGCCTTTGTGGGAATTGCAAGAGAGTTCATCCACTTTTCCGGCAGATGAGATAAAAAATTTTTCAAAAATTGTGCAGAACGCACGTTCTGGCACAATATATGGGTCAACGTGATAAAACGCACACAAATTAGCAAAAATTAGCGCAACCTATCCTCCTTCCCGCTAAGGGTATTCATCCGATAAAGGGATTGCGCCTTGGTCAGAGCGCAGCTTTGCGGTAAACTGTAATTCATGGTTAATCCATGCTTCGAGGAACCCGTTGTCATACATTTCATAAAAAACGATGAAAAGCAGGTGATTTGTATCCAGGTACAAACTTATTGCGATAGGCTGCTGCAGCGCCATTGTGCTCTTATTCCACTAAAAGCCAATATTTTTCGCACCTTCCGGCTGACCCAAGACACATTCCGTTGCCAGGGAAAGCTATTGTTATGCGGGAATGGAGGCAGTGCTGCGGATGCCGACCATATTGTGGGCGAACTAATGAAAGGATTTCTTCTCCCGCGTCCAGCCGATGCGAAAGGGCTGCCCAAAGGACTGCAAAAGGCGCTCCCCGCTTTGTCGCTGGCTGGCCAAACCGCTCTCGTCACAGCCTGTGTCAACGATCTTTCCGCCGACCTGGTCTTTGCTCAGCAGGTCTATGGTTATGGACGTCCGGGCGATATGCTGTGGGCTCTGACCACCTCAGGCTGCTCCTCCAATGTCCTTCTCGCCGCTCAGACCGCGCGCGCCATCGGAATGCATGTGGTCGGTTTTACCGGACGCACGGGTGGAGATTTGGCATCTTACTGCGACGTTCTTCTCAATGTACCGGCGAATACGCCCGCCGAAGCACAGGAATACCACCTACCTTTGTATCACGCCCTCTGCGCTATGCTCGAGGAAACATTTTTTGGAAATGGCGATGCATAGCCACTATATGTTTTCCCATTATAAAAGCCCCCTTCAAGAGCTTCTTGAAGGGGGCTTTTATTACAACGAATTTACTCGTAATGTCAGCCTTGAGCCGCCATATTCTGGAATCGGGTTTTGGTTTCGTCAATCTTTTTTTGCTGGGCCGCCGGAACCGGATACCATCCACGGCTGTGAATCTGATTGAACACATCCGACTGAATCGCGTGTTCCTCGTTGAGCAACTGCATCACGGTCTGGCGAAGCTGCGAATTCAGACATTCGTTGGCAAAGATATTGTATTCGCCAGTAATTTGTTTTTGACTGTTGAGACAATCGTCCATGAGTTCCTTATCCTGCATTACGGGGTTGGTGCTCATAATACTCTCTCCTTTCAAGCGTTTGAGGTTAACCTAAAAAGCTCATCATGGTGTCAAAATGCTGCTGATGCTTATTGGCAATCTGATCGCAGCAGGTTTTGATTTCCGCGTCGCTCGCCTCGGCTGCAATCGCCTTGAACTTTTTAATCAAAAGCTGCTCGGCACTGAGCTGATCCTCCAGGTGGGACAGCTCCTTCTCACTCAAGTTGGCCATGGAATTCCCTCTCCTTTCAATCGTTGTTTCGACGTTCGCCAAAACACAATGGATCGGCCTACGTTT
>CABQCM010000137.1 GCA_902462665.1 uncultured Oscillospiraceae bacterium
CATCAGGCAGGCGGCTCCGGCCGAGAAAAACGCGGCCGGAAACACGCCAGTGGTGCGAAATCGCCGAAAAAACAACGCCCCGCCGCCCGCAAGGAACAGGAAAATGCCTGCTGCGACAGCAAAATTTAACCCCAGCCGTGTGGCAAAGACCAAAGCGGCAAAATAGAAAAAGCCGATGAGACCCAGTGGACGTTTCATAGTGGTTCCACCTTTTGTCAAAATGGGAGCCAAGGTTCTTGCACAAGCAGCGTGATAGCAGAAGGATAAAATAGCGCCGTCTTCTTAGAGACTGACTGCTTCGCTGCCCTAGCCAGGCGAGGTGAAATTCGCGTCGTCCGGTTCGGAGACCTCAAGTTCGTTTGCATTGGTGGCAGAAGAGAGGCTATTTAGTAAAGAGCGGAAGCGGGGCCAGATAAAAAATATCCTGCCGTTTTTGAGCCTCTCCTTCGGCCAGCACGGCGCAGCAGCCTGCCAGCTCGGCCCCGGAGCGAAGCGCCAGCTCTTTCATGGCCGCGAGAGATTCCCCCGTGCTGATGACGTCGTCCACCACCAGGGCGCGCTTGCCCCGCAGCATGGCGGCGTCCTCTTCCCCGACATAGAGAGACTGTGTTCTTTGGGTGGTGATGGAGCGCACCGATACCTCGATGGGCGTTCCCATATAAATCTTTACCCCTTTGCGGGCTACCACATAAGGCTTGCCGCTCTGTCGGGACATTTCATAGGCCAGGGGAATGCTTTTGGCCTCGGGGGTAAAAATCACGTCGAATTCCGGCGCTTTATTCAACAGCTCCCGGGCGCAGGCTATGGTCATTTCCACGTCTCCAAACAGGATAAACGCCGCAATGTCCAGCGCGTCGCTCACGGGGTAACGCTTTAGTTCCCGGGTCAGCCCGGCCACACGAAGGGTATAATATTGTTCCATAATCCGTCTCCATTCGTAAAAAATGATGAGTGCGGGGACAAGGGTACTGACTCTTTTGACAAAGGCTGGTTACCCCAACTGTTCGGAGAGCTGACGGCCTCCCACCAAGTGGAAATGCAGATGCTGGACGCTTTGCGCTCCATGCTTGCCCACGTTGGTCAAAATACGATAGCCGTCCTCCAGTCCTTCCTTGCGGGCGAGCTCGGCGGCTACCTCAAAGATATGAGCGACAACCGCGCTGTTGCTGGCCGTGATTTCCTGTGCGCCGGCAATGTGCTCCTTGGGAATGATAAGAATGTGGACGGGAGCCTGAGGGGCAATGTCCCGAAAGGCCAGAATCCGTTCGTCCTCGTACACTTTATTGGAGGGAATATCCCCTGCGATAATGCTGCAAAACAAACAGTCCATGGATGACGCTCCTTTTTTGTGATGAATCAGACTGGGAACCGCCCCACCCGGCCCACCGGGCGGGACGGCAATCGGTTTTAAGATAGCTGGCCTTGGAGCAGGGACAGCGCCGCGCCGAGGGCTTCCTCCAGCTTGGCCGCGTCCTTTCCGCCCGCCATGGCCGAGTCGGGACGACCGCCTCCCTTGCCGCCTGCGATGGCGGCGATTTCCCGCACCAGGTTGCCTGCGTGGGCGCCTTTTGCGACTGCTTCTTTTCCGCACACAGCGGCGAAAGAAACCTTTTCCTCCATGGATGCGCCCAGCACGGCTACGATATCGTCGCCATATCCCTTGAGCTGGTCGCACATGGAACGCAGCTCGCCTGCGTCGCTGCATTCGACTCGCTGTACCATGACGCGCAGACCGTCCACGGTTTGCGCTGTGTCAAGCAGGGTGGTGAGCTGCCCTTTGGCCAGTTCGCCGTGCAGACGCTTGTTTTCTTTTTCCAGATCGCGCAGCTGGCCGCTAAGCTGCGCGGCTTTCGCCACCAGCTCGTCGGGATTGGGCGCGCCCTTGAGTGCGTCGGCCGCTTTCACAATAGCATCGTGGTACTGCTCCAGCAAGGCGAGCAGATTGCTTCCGGTTACTGCTTCGATACGGCGTACCCCGGCTGCTACCGAAGATTCGGATACAATGCGCATCAGGCCGATTTGCGCCGTGTTGGCCACGTGGGTGCCGCCGCACAGTTCAATGGATACGTCGCCTGCGCGAACCACCCGCACAACGTCGCCATATTTTTCCCCGAACAGGGCCATAGCGCCCAAAGACCGAGCCTCATCAATGGGCATCTCGCGCACCTCAAGGGTGATGCCGGCGAGAATTGCATCGTTCACCCGCCGCTCCACCTCGCGCAGTTCTTCGGCGGTCATGGCGCTGAAGTGAGTGAAATCGAAGCGCATACGATGCTCGTCGACCAATTGTCCCGCCTGCTGTACGTGGGTGCCGAGCACCGCGCGCAGAGCGGCCTGGGTCAGATGGGCGGCGGTGTGGTTGCGCATGATGCAGGCACGACGCGCCTCGTCCACACTGGCGGTTACCGTTTGATTGAGCCGTAGCGCGCCCTTTTTCTGATATCCGGCGTGCAGGAACAGACCGCTGGGGGTTTTGGTAACGCCGGTGACCTGAAATTCGGACCCGCCAGCGGTAATTCGGCCGGTGTCGCCCACCTGGCCGCCGCTCTCCGCGTAGAAGGGGGTGTGGTCGAGTACCAAAACGGCTTGTTCTCCTTCCTCGACCGATGCGGCTGCCTCGCCGCTTTTCACAATGGTAAGGATTTCGGCACTGCCCGTGAGAGAATCGTAGCCGGTAAACTCGGTGGCTGCGAGCCCCTCGTACTGGCTGCCAGCGTCGTCCCAGCCGTCGACGCCTTTTTTGCGGGCGCTGCGGGCGCGCTCTTTCTGTTCTTTCATCAGAGTATCAAAGGTAGCTTCGTCGACGGTGAAGCCTTTTTCCTCCACGATATCACGGGTCAGATCCAGCGGGAAACCGAAGGTGTCGTACAGCCGGAAAGCATCCTCGCCCGATAATACCGAATTCGTGGCTTTGGCCATCAGGTCGCTCAGCAGCGCCAGACCTTGGTCAATGGTCTTTCCAAAGCTTTCTTCCTCGGTGCGAATGAGCTTTTGGATGAATTCCTTTTGATCTACCAGCTCGGGATAAGCGGATTTATTTTCCTCAATGACGGTTGCCGCGATTTCGTATAAAAACGGATGATCAATGCCCAGCAGACGACCGTGACGGGCAGCCCGGCGCAACAGACGGCGCAGCACATAACCGCGCCCCTCGTTGGAAGGCAGCACTCCGTCGCCGATGAGCATGGTGGTCGAACGGATGTGGTCGGTGATGACGCGCAGAGAAACATCCGTTTCCTCGTTATCTTTATAGTTTACCCCGGCAATACGCGACGCGTGCTCCATGATGCGCTGGATGGTATCGACTTCAAACAGATTATCCACCCCCTGCATGACGCATGCCAGGCGCTCCAGCCCCATGCCGGTGTCGATGTTGGGGTGCTCAAGCGGGGCGTAATTGCCCTTGCCGTCGGCGTCAAACTGGGTGAAGACGAGATTCCATACCTCCATATACCGGTCGCAGTCGCAGCCGACCGCGCAACCGGGCTTGCCGCAAGAGTACTGCTCGCCCCGGTCGTAATGGATTTCCGAGCAGGGGCCGCAGGGGCCGGAGCCGTGCTCCCAGAAATTGTCCTCCTTGCCCATGCGAGTAATTCGATCGGCCGGAACACCGACCTCCTTGGTCCAGATGTCGAAGGCCTCGTCGTCGTCTTCATAAATGGTCACATACAGCCGATCGGCCGGAATCTTTAAAACCTCAGTGAAAAATTCCCAAGCCCAGCGAGTGGCTTCGTGCTTGAAATAATCTCCAAAGGAGAAGTTGCCCAGCATTTCAAAATAGGTGCCGTGGCGGGCGGTTTTTCCGACCCGTTCAATATCGGGAGTGCGGATGCACTTCTGACAGGTGGTCACCCGCTTACGGGGCGGGGTGATCTCGCCGGTGAAATATTTTTTCATGGGCGACATGCCCGCGTTGATGAGCAGCAGGGAATTGTCGTTCTGGGGAATGAGCGAGAAGCTCTTCAGCCGCAGATGGCCCTTGCTCTCAAAAAAACGCAGATATTGCTCGCGCAGGTCGTTAAGACCGGTCCATTCCATTTCCATCATCCTTTTTCTAATATCAAAATAGCGCAGGCTATTTTTCGCATCGTAAGCCGCCGGTGCGCGGCAGACGGACTGTCTGTCAGGCAATAAAAAAGGATACCTCCGCCGTCCATGGGACGGAGATATCCGCGGTACCACCCAAATTGCGTTTTTAATTCAAAACGCCTCTTATCGCCCCTTAACGCGGGATACGCCGCCGCTCGTCACAGCGATGCTCCAGGGCGGCCGCTATCCCTGCGCTACACAGGACGCATTGCAGCGTTAGCGTCCCTCTCTGGGAGAGCGGCAGAGAAAGGTTCCCCTTCCAAGCATGTACCATATTTTATCCATAAGCGATTTGCATAGATGATATACATTATTATAAAAAAGCATCCGGGATTTGTCAAGTATCTTCTTGGCCCGAGGTTGACGATAAATTCCTTTGTGTGCTATGATAGCAACAATGATTCAGCACATGGTAGAAAGGGGGGGAGACAATGAATGAAATGGATCAAAAACGGATTCTGATCGCGGTCGCATCCAAAACCGGCACGACGCGGAAATGCGCCGCCCTACTGGCTGACCGGCTGCCCAACGGTTGGGCTGAGGTTTGCAATTTGGAACGGGAGCGGCCGTCGCCGGCCGATTATGATTTGGTCGTTGTCGGCGGCAGTGTGCGTATGGGGAGGCTGCACAAAGCAGCCCGGCAATATCTGAATTTCAATCAGATGTTATTGCAAGCGATGCCGGCGGCGTACTTTCTGTGCAACTGCTTTGTGGAGCAGAAGGAGGCGATTTTACAAAATAATATCCCCGCCGCTTTGCTCAGCACCGCGATATGTGCAGACAGCTTTGGCGGTGTGATGGAACTGGCCGCGCAACGGGGGATAGACCGTTTGATAGCGGGGATGGCGGCAAAAACGCTCGATGCTCATGCCGCCGGCGGCATTTGTCTGGAGGCAATCGATGATTTTGCCGCAGCGCTCATAAAAACGCTTACGGCGCCCGAACAACAAAAACGCCGATAGCGGAATTACCATAATTGAATTCATCATATTCTAACTTTGGTATTGCTAAATGCCTATTTTTGAATTCCTTCGTCAAAACGCCGGAACGGGCCGTTATCCTCAACGGATAGCTGC
>CABQCM010000138.1 GCA_902462665.1 uncultured Oscillospiraceae bacterium
GGAATTATCGCTTCCTATTGCGGCCTGAACAAAAGCCCGTCAGTGCAAAAAGGCGACCGTGTGGAGGCGGGGAAACAAATCGGCGTGGTCGATACCATACCAAGCGAATCGGTGGAGGCCTCGCACCTTCATTTTGCAATTCTTCAAAATGACGTACCCATTTCTCCGTTGGAGTTGACCGGGGACATCGGATAATCCACCCCTATCGTGCCCACGTACCCAAAAGGGGCAAGCCATTCATGAAATGGCAAAAAGCGTCCGCAGGCGATAACCGCCTTGCGGGCGCTTTTTGTTCTCTGATAGACAAGAAAATATTGATATTGATTTCTTATCTTTGATTGCCAGAAATATGAGTTTTCAATATCACAGGCAGCGGCAACAATCGGCAAAGCGTTCCATTGCCTCGCGGGTACGCTTCTCTTCCCCAAACGCTGTCAGGCGAAAATACTCCTCGCCGTTGGCCCCGAATCCGGCGCCGGGTGTGCCAACCACATGGGCTTTGTGCAGCAAAAAGTCAAAGAAGTCCCAAGAGGCCATGGAACCGGGGCAGCGCAACCAAACATAGGGAGAGTTTTTACCACCCGTATAGGTTACCCCGAGCGAATCCATGGCCGCCGTCATCACGGACGCATTGCGGCGGTACGTGTCCAGAGCCTGCGCGATTTCCCTTTGCCCTTGTTCGGTAAAGACCGCGGCCGCTCCCCGCTGTACAATGTAGGGTACGCCGTTAAACTTAGTCGTTTGACGGCGCAGCCACATTGCATTCAGAGACTCGCCCTGCCGAATCAGCTCATTAGGAACAATGGTATAACCACAGCGCGTACCGGTAAAACCAGCCGTTTTGGACAAAGAGCAAAATTCAATGGCGCACTGCTTCGCCCCCTCGATTTCATAAATGCTGCGAGGCAGCGAGGAATCCATGACAAAGGCCTCGTAAGCCGCGTCAAATAGAATCACCGCGTCGTGCTCCAGCGCATAGTTTACCCATTGGCGTAGCCCTTCCTTATCGTAAACCGCGCCGGTGGGATTGTTGGGAGAACACAAGTAAATGACGTCGGCCTGGGTATCCTCCTGCGGCAAAGGCAAAAAGTTATTTTGTGCGGTCGCATTCAAAAAACGAATCGTGCGCCCCGCCATAAGGTTGGTGTCGACGTATACCGGGTAGACCGGGTCGGGAACGAGCACAGTATTGTCTTGATCCAGCAAATCCAGGATATTTCCCAGATCGCTTTTGGCCCCGTCGCTGACAAAAATTTCGTCGCTTTCGAGAGCCACGCCCCGACGGGAGTAATACCCGGCAATCGCATCCTTCAAAAAGGCATAGCCCTGCTCGGGGCCATAGCCGTGAAAGCTTTCGGTATGCGCCTGCTCGTCAATCGCCTGGTGCATGGCCCTAGTCACAGCGGGACAAATCGGCTGGGTGACGTCGCCGATTCCCATACGGATAATATCGGCCTGCGGATGCTGAGAACGAAACTCTTCCACCCGATGGGCGATATCGGAAAAAAGATAGCTGGGCTTCAGCGCGCGATAATTGGCGTTAATTTTCACTCGAATTCCCTCCTATTGCTTGCGGTTTGCGCTTCGGCGGCCGGCGGCCTCCACAAAAGAACAAAACAGCGGATGCGGACGGTTGGGGCGGCTTTTAAACTCGGGATGGAACTGTACGCCGATGTAAAAATCTTCTCCCGGCAGTTCCACCGCCTCGGCCAGGCGGCCGTCCGGCGAAGTACCAGCAATGCGCATGCCCGCTTCTTCCAAAGCCTGTCGATAGTCGTTGTTGAGTTCAAAGCGATGACGATGCCGCTCGTCGATGTTTTCTTTTCCATACACCTCGCGCAGACGGCTGTCGGGCTGTATGGCGCAGGGATAAGAGCCCAGGCGCAACGTGCCGCCCTTGGGCATCTCGCCGTTTTGGTCGGGCATATAATCAATGACCAGATGGGAGCTTTGCTCATCAAATTCCTTGGAATTGGCGTCTGGCAAGCCGAGCACGTCCCGCGCGTAGGAGATGACGGCAATCTGCATGCCCAGGCAAATGCCCAAATAAGGGACATGATGCTCTCTGGCGTAGGCGGCGGCGTGCACCATCCCCTCAATGCCCCGGTCGCCAAAGCCGCCGGGAATCAGGATTCCGTCGCAGGAACCGAGCAATTCACCGGCTGTTTCGGGGGTGACCTGCTCGGCGTTAATCCATTCAATATCCACGTAGGATCGATGCTGGATACCGGCGTGATGCAACGCCTCGACCACCGAAAGATAGGCGTCGTGCAGCTCGACATATTTGCCCACCATACCGATACGAACCCTCTGGCTGCGCTGCTCCATCCGGGCGATCAAATGGTTCCACTCGGTCAAATCGCAGATTGGCTCGCCCAAGCAAAGCTTTTTGCACACAATGCGGGCCAATCCCTCGTTCTCCAGCATAATCGGTGCCTCATACAGGGAATCGAGCGTTTGATTTTCAATCACGCATTCCTCATCGACGTTGCAGAACAAGGCGATTTTGGGCTTGATGCTGCGACTCAAGGGTTCGTCGCAGCGCAATACGATAATATCGGGCGAAATCCCCATGCCCTGAAGCTGTTTGACCGAATGTTGGGTCGGTTTGGATTTGTGCTCTCCGGCGCTTTTCAAGTATGGCACCAGGGTCACATGGATGAACAAGCAGTTTTCTTTGCCTACCTCCATGGAGACCTGCCGGGCGGCCTCCACAAAAGGAAGCCCCTCGATATCGCCGATGGTGCCGCCGATTTCGGTGATGACCACGTCGGCCTCGGTCTTTTTCCCAACGGCATAGATAAATTTCTTGATTTCCCCCGTGATATGGGGAATGATTTGCACCGTGTTTCCCAGATATCCGCCCTGCCGTTCTCGGTCGATCACATTGCCGTACACCCGACCGGTGGTAAGGTTGGAATAGCGGTTGAGATCCTCGTCAATAAATCGTTCATAGTGACCGAGGTCCAGATCGGTCTCGGCGCCATCCTCGGTGACGAACACCTCGCCATGCTGGAACGGATTCATGGTACCGGGGTCAACGTTGAGATAGGGATCCAGCTTCTGCGCCGCCACCCTCAGGCCACGGCATTTCAGCAGACGGCCGAGCGCCGCCGCCGTAATCCCCTTTCCCAGCCCCGATACCACGCCGCCGGTTACAAAAATATATTTGCTCATCCTATGTCCTTCCCTTCGTTTGATGTCACTGTTTGCACACCCGCGGCCCGCAGGTTCTAAATTTCCACCATACCCTCAAACACCTTTTTGGCTTCGCCGGTCATGAGCACCGCCTCGTCGGTATAACGGATAGACAACTCGCCGCCCTTGAGCCGTACCGTGATGGTATCCCCCTGCCGGCAATGGCCGCAAAGTACCGCCGCGACGGCCGCCGCGCAAGCCCCTGTGCCGCAGGCCCAGGTTTCGCCGCTGCCGCGTTCCCAAACCCGCATTTGCAGGGTATGATCGTTGAGCACGCTGACAAATTCCGTGTTGACCCGCTCAGGAAAGAGAGGATCGTTTTCGAACACCGGGCCAAGCTTTTCCAGATCCAGGGTATCCGGATTCTCCACAAACACCACGCAGTGGGGATTGCCCATCGACACACAGGTGATGCGACAGGGCTTGCCGCCGATTTCCACCGCGCGGTCAACCACCCGCTCTCCCTCCAGCGCAACCGGGATTTGAGCGGGAAGCAGCTGGGCACGCCCCATATCGACTGTGACCGACTGCACCAGACCGTTTTCGGGATAAAGGGTCAGGCGCTTGATACCGCTCAAGGTCTCGATGGTCATATTTTCCCTGGGGACAATACCGTTGTCATACAAATATTTTCCCACGCAGCGAATGGCGTTGCCGCACATTTTGCCCTCGCTGCCGTCGAGGTTGAACATGCGCATTTTGGCATCCGCCACGCTCGAGGGACAAATCATGACCACACCGTCCCCGCCGATGCCGAAGTGGCGATCAGAAAGCCAGACGCTGAGGGATTCGGGGCTGTCCAGCGGCGCGCGCAGGCAATCGAAATAAATATAATCGTTGCCGCAGCCATGCATTTTCCAAAACGGGATCTTCATCTTACCACTCCTCAAATGGTTGATATCAAACAGCTCGACGCTGGCCTGGCTGTAACGGCTGCGCAGGCTTTCGGCAAGCGCGTTGGCCGTGTCGATGGAGGTCAGGCAGGGAATGGCCGTTTCCACCGCTTTACGCCGGATACGCACGCTGTCTCTTGTGGGAATACGCCCCTTCGCCGAAGTAGAAATGAGATACTGAATCTTACCGCTGTCAATCAAATCCAGGGTAGTATAGCCGCCTTCATGAATTTTGCTGATCACGCTTACCGGCAGCCCCGCCTCGGCAATCACCGCGCCGGTGCCCTGCGTGGCGTACAGGGTAAAGCCCAGCTCATAAAATTTCCGAGCGACCGAAGCAATCTCGCTGTGGTCGCTGCTGCGTACGCTCAGCAGCACGCCCCCCTGCTTTTTCATGGTATATCCTGCGGCGGTCAAGCCCTTATAAATCGCTTCCTCCAGGGTTTTGCCGATGCCGAGCACCTCGCCGGTCGATTTCATCTCCGGGCCGAGCTGGGTGTCGACATCCATCAGCTTTTCAAAGGAAAAGACCGGCACCTTGACCGCCACATAGGGCGGCGCGGGATACAGCCCTGTGCCAAACCCCAAATCCTTCAGCTTCTCCCCCAGCATGGCGCGAGTGGCCAGGTCGACCATCGGCACGCCGGTCACCTTGCTTAAATAGGGAACGGTGCGCGAGGAGCGGGGATTGACCTCGATGATATACACCTCGCCCGCATAAACCACATACTGAATGTTGACCAAGCCGCGGACATTGAGGGCGAGAGCGAGCTGCTTGGTGCACTCGACGATACGGCGTGTAACCGCTCCAGTCAGGTTCCAGGCGGGATAGACCGCAATGGAATCCCCGGAGTGCACGCCCGCCCGCTCAACATGCTCCATAATACCGGGAATCAAAATATCATCCCCGTCGCAGATGGCGTCCACCTCCAGCTCAATGCCCATCATATACTGGTCAATGAGGATGGGGCCGGACAGCTCATGCTGCAAAATGATATCCATATATTCGTCAACGTCATCGTCCCCAAAGGCGATAATCATGTTTTGCCCGCCCAGCACATAGG
>CABQCM010000139.1 GCA_902462665.1 uncultured Oscillospiraceae bacterium
TACGGATTTGGGCATGGCGGGGCCAAGTCAATCGGTGCTTGGCGTCAAGCCGGAAAGCTCGATCGCTCGGCTCAAAGGAAAAATCCCCCTGCGGTTTGAAAACGCATCGGGTCCCTGTCAAATTCAGGGTATACTCTTGACCGTGGAAAGGGAGAGCGGCAAAACCATTTCCGTCAAACCAGTGGTAGAAAACATCCAAACGGCATAGTATGTTATAAATGTTTTTGTACACCCTGTGTATGAAATTTATTTTAGTTTATAAAAAAATTACAAAAAATTAACCTTTTCGAAACCCCTGATTTCATCGCGTTTTTCGCGATGTGTATCGGAATTGCACAAAAAAAAGAGGTTCAAGTATTGAAATTTCACGCCCCTTGTGTTACACTGTGGTAAACCAACCAAAATATTTTATCAGGAGGTTTATATCAAATGCGTACACAGTTAAAGTCCACACTGGCATTGGTGTTGGCGCTGCTGATCTGTGTGTCGGTCTTTGCTGCCTGTAAAGGCAAGACTGGTACTGACGCCGATTCGAGCAGTACGCCGCTGTTATCCTTTGCCGACGTGCCGAGCCAGGCCGAGGTTGACATCGACGCCGGTACCATCACCATGGCGTACGGTAAAACCTTTGCCGATCTGAAGACTGACCTGATTGCCGAGGGCAAGCTTCTTGAGGATCAGGGCGAAACCCTGCATCTTTACAAAGAGGATAAGGTCACCGAGATTACCGATGAGACCACTCCGTTGGAAAACGGTATGGTTGCTATCAAGCGAGATGCCGAGGGCAACGAAATCTTTTCTCTGACCCTTGTAATTGAGGCCGCTGTCGTTTCGCAGGTGGTCAACTCGGATGGTACCATTACTACTACGCTGGAAAACGGCGAGCAAGTTACTTACAACAGCGCAGGCGAAGTCGTCAGCACAACGCCAGCTCCCACTCCCTCGACCGGTGACGGCACAACTGAGAATCCCGGCACCAGCGTTGCGCCCGGTCCTGGACCTGACGAACCCAGCAGCAACGGCGGCGGTACAGTATCGATCGATCCTTCGTCTATTCCGGAAATTCCTCCTTCCACTGTTCTTCCCATGGACGCCAACTACACCCTGACTATCGCGGGCGATCCCAGCGATACCGGTTTGACGACGGCCATGATGGCGTTCCAGAAACAGCATAAGAACATCAAGATCCGTGTTCAAGCGACCACCGATGGCGGTAAATATACCGGCCTTGATGGCTTGAAGATGCAGCTGGCCAGCAACAACGCCCCCGACATTGTTCAGATGGACTCGGTTTATGTCGCTGCCGGCGGCTATCAGAACCATCTGCTCGATCTGCGTGATTTTGGTTCCGATTCCATTGCGGATCTCTTCATTGCTTCCTGCTGGGAGTCGGTGAAATCCCAGAGAGCGGGCGAAACCGCTCAGTTTGGTCTTCCCTTTGACTGCAACACCATTCTGATGTTCTACAACAAGGACCTGCTCGATACGGCTGGCGTCACCACTGCTCCTGAGACTTGGGATCAGATGACTGTCGCCATGGAGCGTCTGAAAGCTCTGCCCAACGTGACCAGCCCCTTCAACCTGATGGTTAACTTCACCGCTGGTATTGGCCAGAAGAACTACATGGCCTTCCAGTGGATGATGTACCTGTGGCGCCTGGGCGGCGACGTTCTCAGCGCTGATCTGAAATCCTCCAGAATTTCCGAGCAGGCTGGTATCGACGCTCTCCAGATGTACGTCGATATGGTCACCAAGTACGGTGTATCGAACGCTGCTTTCTCCGACGCGCCGTTCTTCGATGGTACTGCTGGCTTCAACATGATGACCAACAACCATTATAAGTCCACCATCGGCGGCACTAGCAGCATTCACTTTGGTGTGACCATGCTGCCCGAACTGAAAGCCGGTGTGCCGCGTTACTCGGGCTTGGGTCTGTATTCCTTCGCGCTGCCCAATAAGATCTCTGCCGCTGGCAAGGATCCTGACAAGATTGCGACGGCTACCGCCAGAGCTACATGGGCCTACGAGTTCATTAAGTTCTACACCACTTCGCTCCAATATCAGCTTACCTACTGCGATTCCACCCTGCTGATGCCCTCTTTGAAAGCGGGCGAGGGTCAGGGTCAGTTCAAGGGCGACTATTGGACGATCGCTTATCAGCAGCTCCGTACTTCTAAGTTCCGTCCCGGCGTTAAGAATTGGGAGTCTATCGAAACTTACATTTCTGATGCCATCAACGCTGCGGTCAACAACCAGAAGACCGCTCCGGAAGCTTTGAAAGCTGCTACTACTCTGATTAACCGTCAGCTTGCGTAGTTGGCTACAATCTAAAAAAGAACGGCAGTCATTTGGCTGCCGTTCTTTTTTGTTGATTTCAGAAGTCGTTGTTTTGCCGGCGGGTATGCCTTGGCAATACCAAGAGCTATAATGCACAGGGCGGATAGACCATTCAAATTCTACATGGCCTGCCTTATTAACACACGCATATTCCCCTCCCCGTCTAACCCGTAACAATTTTCTCGAAGCGCCTTGCCGAGCAATATCATGCAAGATCAATAATGTTTGCTTACGAGGGAAGGACAACTCCAAAAGGCCAAATTTTTTTTGGGGGTGATACCAAAAGCTTACAAGGCACAGACTACGGATGAGCACTCCCCGGTCGATGCTGCAAACGTCGCGAGTTGTCTCTTTCACTCAGCGGACACGTTGGACCTTGTCAATCGTTGATAGGCTTGTTCCACAAAAAATCCCAGCATGTTTGTGCTTTCCTACAAGATTTTTTTCTTCGGCAAAACAAATGCGGTTTTGCATTGCAATTGACAAAGGTTCATGCTACAATAACCGCGATTTGGATTGAAACGGCATAGCAGGAAACGGTATTCCTTTGACACACCTTTTCTCATTTTCGTCCGTGCTAGATTCCCCTGCGTGTTGAAGGGGCGCGGGTGCTGTCTCAATCTCAATCAATTTTAACCCATCGAGGGGGTCAATGTCATGCCTTATATTCGAGACAAAGCCTGTGAATTCACCGGCGTACAAGAACAAGCCGCTTATCGGGACAGCATCAACATGCAATGCGATTTCGTGATGGTCTACGGTCTGGACAATACAACCGTGGACCGTATCAACGGGTTTCGCAACAAAGGATATGTCGTCCATCTCATGACCGGTATTGCCTGGGGAGGATACCAGGATTATTTAAAGGGTCAATATGACGGCCGGGAGCACTGGGATGAATCCCAGACCCAGCGCGACGGAAGCGTCATCGGCCACGGCCCTGAAACTCCTTATATGGTGCCTACCATCTCCTTTGCCGATTATATTACCGAAAAAATCAAACCGGCCATTGACGCGGGCGTGCTCGCGGTTCACTTTGAGGAGCCGGAATATTGGAGTTTTGGCGGCTATGCCGAAGCCTTCCAGCGGGAGTACGAGCTTTACTACCGCCGCCCGTGGCAGCGCTTTCACGATACGGTAGACAGCGTTTACGATGGCTCCAAGCTCATGGCCTATCTCTACACCCGCACTCTCGACCGGGTTTGCTCGGCCCTCAAAGAATACGCTAAGGTAAAGTACGACCGGGTGGTACGCTTCTACGTGCCCACCCACAGCCTGCTCAGCTACACCCAAATTCATATGGTCAGCCCGGAATCTAAGCTCATGGAGATTCCCAGCGTCGACGGCTACATTGCCCAAATCTGGACCGGCACCAGCCGCATGCCCTCGCTCTACAACGGGGTACGCAAGGAACGCACCTTTGAAACCGGATTCTTCGAGTACGGCATCATGCAGGAACTGGTCAAGGGCAGCGACCGACGCATGTGGTTCCTCCACGACCCGGTCGAGGACGATCCCAAACACGACTGGGCCGATTATGAATACAATTATGTCAAAACGGTCGTGGCCTCCCTCTACCAGCCGCACATCTGGCACTATGAAATTGCCCCCTGGCCCCACCGCGTTTTTGACGGAAATTATCCGCATGGTGGCGACTTTGACCCCAGCGAGGCAAAGCCTATCCCCCGCCACTACACCACGCTGCTCGCCAACCTGATGAATATGCTCGGCGATATGGATCAGCCCATTGCCAAGGTCAACGACCTCGACTACGGCGTTGGCGTTTTCATGGCCGATTCCTGCATGTATCAGCGTCAGCTTCCCGACACCTGCGCGGGAGAAAACGACCCGACCGGGCTCAACGCCAAAGCGGTGGACGCTTCCCTGCCCGACTTTATGGGCTTGGCCATGCCGTTGATCAAACACGGTCTGCCGGTGCGCCCGGTGCAGCTGGATAACGTCAACCGCTATCCGGGTTACCTCAAGGATTATGAAGTACTGCTTTTATCGTATGAATTTTTCAAACCGGATTCCCCCAGCATCAACACCGCCATTGCCAACTGGGTGGCTGAGGGCGGCGTGCTGGTCTATGTGGGTGACGGCAGCGATCCATTCCACGGCATTCATAGCTGGTGGAATCAAAACGGCGAATACAACACCCCGGCTGAGCACCTCATGCAGCAGCTTGGGCTGGGCAAGACGCCGGCCAACGGCATTTACGCCTACGGCCAGGGCCAGGTATCGGTTTTGAACGCCCGCCCCGCACTGCTTTGTGAAACCGACGAGGGCTCGGCGCTCATTCGTGAGACGGTTGAAGCCGCTATGGCCACCAAGGGGTATCGTTGGGAGCACAGCAACCTGCTTCTGCTGCGCCGTGGCACCTATTTGATCGTATCCTGCATGGACGAGAGCTGCACCGACGCGCCCTTCCGCGAGGAAGGCCTGTTTGTGGACATGACCTCGCCCCGGCTGCCGGTAGTCAAAGAGGCTGTGGTTCTCCCCAATGAAAATAAGATTTATTTTGATCTGAACACCATTTCGCGCGATGAATGGCGCATCATCGGCACCTCGCTGCGCATTCACGCCATGGATGTGGACGACAAGGGCTTTACCATTGACTGCGAGGGAATGGATCGCCTCGACGCAGTGCTTCGCCTGCGCTTTGCCAAGGCGCCGTCGGCTGTCAGCGCCTCCTGCCAGGAAGATGGCGACGCAGTGCCAGTAACCTGCGAATGGGATGAGGAAAGCGCCACCGCCCTTCTCTCTCTGGAGAGCACCGGCAAGCGTCTGACCATCCAGGGCC